>NZ_JAVAMR010000015.1:0-85665 GCF_030731025.1 Microbulbifer sp. 2205BS26-8
TGGCCCCAGTGAAATTTCTATGGAATTATCGCATTTCTTGGGTTTTTCAGCAGCCTGATAGCCATAAAATGGCTGATATAATAATTTGAAATGTGGTCATTGGAGTATTAGACAATAGTTCATTATCTAATAAAATTAGAGAAACCAATAACCGAATTGACAATACAGTTTATCTAAACTATCAAGCAGAGTGTACATCCTATACCGCTGTTTGAGAATATTAATGATGACAGTGTTTCACATTTCATGATAGGTTTAGAACCAGCCCACTCATACCTGATGATACCAGTACATGCTCCACATTTTTCACTTGATTAACTGCGCTTCCACGCAACTGTCTCACCCCCTCAATAATATTATTAACGCCGTGTATGTATGCTTCTCCAATAAGGCCGCCATTTGGATTCACCGGAATCCGTCCGTCCAAGGCGATATTTCCCTCTTTGACAAAATATTTACCTTGTCCATAATCACAAAAACCAAGAGCTTCAAGTTGCATTAGCACTATCGGTGTAAAATGGTCATAGAGCATCGCCACCTGGAAATCCTCTGGAGTCAGCCCCGATTGCCGATAGAGTTCTTTTCCCAAAAATCGAGCTTCTTTAAATATCGATAACTCACCATGATAATAATTAGTGACAACTTCAACACCAAATGGTACCACTTGAGTAGCGGCCTTTATTTGCACCGGTGCTTGCTTAAGATCACGAGCAATATCACTATTGGTTATGACCATTGCAACTCCGCCATCACTCTCTTGGCAGCAGTCGAGTAGACGCAGAGTTGGCTCTATAATCCACCTTGAGGCTTGGTGTTCATCCAGGGTAATGGGTTTTTGATAAAACCAGGCTGCGGGATTCGTTGCTGCATGCTTTCTCATAGCAACGGAAACATGTCCAAGGTCAGCATTACTGACCTCATATACATCCATGTAACGCTGTAAATTCATTGCCATCCAATTGGCCGGAGACAGCGCTCCAAATGGCATACTCCAGGTGATGAAGTCAGAACCAGAACCCTGTCTGCCTGGTACCAATTGTGCTTGACCAAAGCGTTGTCCAGAGCGTTCATTCATGGCACGCCAAACAACCACCATATCAGCCAATCCTGCAGTTACGACCGCCGCTGCATGAGACACGACACCGCAGGCTCCACCTCCACCGTGCGGCACTCTGGAGGAAAAACGCAAGTTTTCAATACCAAGAGACCGCACAAGATCAATGTCTTCACTATTGTCCAGCGTAAATGTACTCATACCATCGACATCCGATGGCGAAACACCGGCATCGTCAAGCGCCTGTTTGATACATTCACAGGCGAGTTGCAGTTCGCTTCTTCCAGAGTTTTTTGAAAACTCTGTTTGCCCGATACCCACAATTGCAGCATTCAGTTTAGACATGGGTATTCTCAGGGTTCGCTTGGATCGGGCGAAATTGGTGAATAGTCTTGCCGCCAACTGTTTGTATAAAACAGATTTCAAGATCCATTCCAGGCCTTAAATTTCTGGTATCGCACTCAACCAGGTTACTTAATAGACGCACCCCGCAGGCTAAATCCACCAGAGCAGTGATCAATGGATATTCAAACATCGGGATTTTTGGGTGACGAGGTAAACACCAACAATATAATACCGCCTTACCGTCTACCGAGACATGCTTGTGCTTGAGACTATAGCACTGTGGACACATCGGACGTGGTGGATGCAAAAAAATTTGACATTGAGCACATTGCTGAATCTGTAACTCATTGCGGTTCAGTGCATCCCAAAAGAATTGGTTTTCAGGGCTCGGCACCGGATCTGGTCGCATCATTTTAATGTGCGTCCATTTTGCTGAACATTGGTTTCAAGGTATTCCAATGGGAATCACTGAACCCATAATATTTCTCCATAGCTGCTCCCATCGTCCTTTTGTTTGGGTAAGTGCCCTTACTCTTAGTACAGCACAGGCGCTGTCGTACTTCCATCGCATACCGGAATTACATAATCGCTGTTTTATCAAAGTGTTACAGGCAGCTTCTGTCACTCCTGAAGCTATTGGCCAGCCGTTTTTAACAGCCTGAGGGTATCGCATAAGCATATGGTTGCTTTTCAGAAAATTGATTGTCTGAGAATGCTTTTCAGTAAGCGATGCTGTTTTACTCGGTAGATCAGCTGATACTAAATAACTTAACAGTCTACGGGCTGCGCCTTTCTTATGTTTCAATCGGTGCAGCCAGTCTTCCATCCATATCCTCCGCTGTGTTTCATTCTTGGGAAACAAGACTTGGGAAGCATTTGATACATGTTCGGTTAAATGGCAGAAATCAAGAATCTGAAAATGAGTATGTCTTTTTAGAAACACCAGATTATCGTGGGCGCTATCTATAACACCAATATAATTAACTCCAGGATATTGTACCTTGACCTTTTCAATTTCTTTTTGAAGCTGTTTTAGAAAGGTGGCTTTGTCATTGTCAGGGCTTGACGCCGTGTATATAATATGTAGGCGATTTCCGGGTTTATCATACAGACTGATTGTGCCGCAAGTTGCTTCACGCCATCCATCATCGCATGGTAACAAGCAAGTACCATCTAGGCTGATTGAGATTGACGATACAGGTGCATTCAATTTTGGGAGTTCATACTCAGCGTCCCTATAGGTTTTGGCGAGTGAACCAACATCATCGGACAATCGTTTGATGTATGAGCGTGCCAGCTTGCGGTTATGGTTGAGTTCAAGGTCTTCTTCAACAACTGGGGCAGCCATTTTGCTATATTTCCACGTAACCATTTTGGCCAGCTTCGGTGTTGCTGCACCTATTATTCCGCCGTTAAAATCAAGCGGTGAGAAGGTAGGGCCGCCGCCACTCCCTTGATAAACATTTCTGTCTAATGAGACAGGCCCATAGGGCGTTTCATAGCGTTTAGTTACCTGGTGCTTGTAGGTAAGCTTACGCCCATTGACAATGATTGGCTCATGGCCTGGTTTCTCATAATGTGCCAGAATCTCCGCTGTGCCCAGTCTGCCCGCCTCATTAAGTGCTTTTTGAAGACTGTCTTCACTGGCAAGCAGATTGCCTTTCTGGATAGATACTTCTATCTGAATGGTTATGGTATGGCCGTTACGAGAAAGTTGGGCTGTATTCATAATTGGTGGCTGTTTTATTCTTAGAAGGCACCTACTCTATTATACTTTGATATAAAAAATCAGCTCGTTGGGGTTTCCAATGGATACCTATAAGAGGACTCATCTGCGACTATTTGTTGCTCAAACAGCTTTGCCTGCCTGGCTTCGTCATAACCTAATTCACTGAGGATTGCTCGGGTTTGTTTGCCGACGATCAACGGTCCACTTTTCGCCAATGCAGGTGTTGCGGAAAAATCATAGGGTACACCGACTTGGCCGATTGTACCAACTACCGGGTGTGGAAAAGAGGACAGCCAGTTGCGATCCAATAAAAAGGAATCACTTCGCCACATATCACGGCTAAATTTGCTATTGGCCACCTCGCAGGGAATCCCTGCACCGTCAAGCCGATTAAACCACTCGGCGGCACTGTGGGCCTGAAAATGCTCCATTAGCAATTCTGTCAGTGCGTGATCATTGTCACTGCGCGCTGGGACACTATTGAAACGCTCATCGCATCTCAACTCAGGCATTCCAAGCAGCTCGAATAATTTATCCCAATGTTGATTTTCACTGAGTGCTATGCAAATGTAATCATCCAGAGTTTTGTATAAACGGTATCCCGCACTGAAACCCAACGCATCTCGTGACATATAGGGCCGCTGCACAGCTCCGCCATCTTCTTTAGCCAGGATATGAGAAGTATTAAAGAGGTGGGCATTAACAATGGATGTATCCACAAATTGCCCTTTACCGGTTTTCTCCCTCTCCAGCAAGGCTTGAATAATTGCATTGGCCGCCAGATAACCGTTGCCCGTATCGCCTAGTGTCGTTAGGCTCCAATAGGGACGCCCACCGTCACCACAGGCACCATCTTCCCATTGCACTCCAGCTAATGCTGAACCAGTTTGATCGTTACCCGGCAGTTTTTCTCTGCGGCTTTTTTCAAACCCTCTGGTGTGGCAATAGATTAACTCGGGATGACTTTCTCGCAAGGAGGCGTAATCCAAACCTTTACTTTCAACCGCATTATAGCGCATATTGTGAATAACAACATCGGCTTTGGAAATTAACTGTTTGATGATCTCCACACCCTGTGGATCTCGCATATTGATGGCGATACTGTCTTTGCCACGGTTAGCTGACATTGCGATTGCATTGGAATGCCAATACCAATCGTATGTTGCATTCACTTTGATAACGCGCGCGCCTAGATCAGATAATAACTGCGCTCCGAATGGACCTGCAATCGCAAGTCCCAAATCAATCACGATAACACCTTCAAGTGGCTGCTTTAATAATGCATTACCAAACTGGTCAGTTGTGCGTATATGTCCTGCAGCCTCTTGCCTTACTTCATCAGTATGCTCTCCAGAAACTGCATAGCCCTGCTTTACATGCGCTTTATGATTTTCCAGGGAATAAAGGCTGCCAACCTGATGTGTAGTACCATATTTAGGATCGTCAACTTTGGCGACACAGCCATCCTGTAAAAACAACTCATCACTTAAAGCTTCTTCAGGAGTGCGAATTTTCTGTATACATTGTCCCGCTACCTCACCCGCCGCCACCCACTCGTCGGCTGTGAATTTCTTAAATGCCTCTGTCAACTGCGGATAGTAGTGGTCAAGTACCAGCATGTCGTCCATTGCCGGCATGATACGATCCGGATCGTCGCGGGATGACATATCCGGTGCTGGGTTCAATGTGTTACCACGGGAAGCACCAAGCACAAACCTTGGGTTTGGCACCCAGTTGATTATCCAGCGACCATCGGCACATTCAAAATTGCCCCGTGGTGAGCGGCTGTCATTGATCCAGGTTGAAAAATGCGGTGCATGAGGGAATTCTCCATAGCTGTAGGCAAGTGTTCCAGCGGTCAGTGCCCCCTGCATCAGACTGGTTTCAACCCACTGACCAAGGCCCGTTTTCTGGCGCACCAGCAGGGCTGCATTAATGCTGGTCATAGCAGCGTAAGCAGCGCCCAGACTAGGCCAATAGGTACCTGTAAAAAGGGGACCATCGCGGTCCTCATGACGAGGGCCAACTACGCTATCTGATGTGAAATGAATATCGGCGAAGGGTACTTCACCCCCTTTCACATGGTACTGTGCACCAACGCGGCCACGTTGTTCATAGTGCAGACCAAGCTTGGCGGAAACCAGCGCATCCACGGCTGGGCGATCCGAATAAGGGGTGTCTCGTCCGTAGCCAGTGATAGAACAGACAATCAATGCTGGGTTGATCCGTTGCAGGCTTTCAAAATCAACCCCCAATTTTTTGGCGACACCGGGTGAATAACTTTCGACCAGGATATCTGCACTCCTAACCAATTGGTAAAAAAGATCAAGTTCAGCAGAATCTTTCAAGTCATAACAGGCGCAGCGCTTACCTCTTTGCCAAACATGGTATCCGAGCTGTGTATCTCGATTGGGATCGCCCGCAGGCCCTTCGATTTTGATAACCTCCGCGCCACTTTCTGATAAAACCATTGTGGCCATCGGGCCAGCAATGCCCCGCGATAAGTCAAGAATTTTAATTTTATCGAGTACTCCAGCCATACTCTGTTCCTGATATCCCTATTTGTTGTTTTATACGTCTTTTGGCAACCATATCACTTTTCGTATATTTTTTGCAACTATTTTACGATTGATGTCACTTTTTTTACTAAAATGTTATATGATCGTATCAATACCTCTGAATTAATACAAAATAAAACGACGGACAGTCACAAAAGAAAGGCCAGACCCACAGGTAAAAACTTAGATCCCTTCAGGTTTTAGGGCGTTCTCTCAGATTAATACAATAAAACAGTCAACAACTGTCTGATACTGCAATGACCACAGCCCAAATTCCTTGTACCAGGCACTCCATAGCCAATCAGATTGAGGAGCCTGCCCTGAAAGGCAAACTGATTGCCAGTACGGACGATTTTACGAGAGTTTTGGATAGAGACCCTTATGAGGTCTACATGCATACCGTTTGATGCTGATGGTATAAATATGCGTTCGGCAATGCCAAAAAAGACAAGAATGCTGGCTGGGAAATATAGCAACCTGGTCGCACCAATTATTGAGCAAGGTATGAAACTCAATCATAACCGAAAGCTGGTCTGCTCATACAGCAAGGACTTGCCAGTTAATGATTCCCCTGTCAAATCCTATGGGATACTGAGTATAAGTTTCCCAGACTGGATATGTCTGTATCGTCAATCTCTGTCAGTTCCAGTAAAACCTGCATGCCACCCTGCATTGGTGGATGGTGAAAGGCAATATACAGCACATTCGGCTTGGTCTATGTCCCCAGATATTGATTGCATACCAGTTACATGGCGTCAACCCCTGGATGTGGCAAAGCCAGTTTTTTTGACCAGTTTGAACTGGATATTGAAAAGATCAAAGTACCGTATCCAGACGCTGATGATATTGGTAGCGCAGGTAATACTCATGAGAATAGGTGTTTCCTCAAACAATATACCTATCTTCAAATTCACAATTTTCTCCATTTGAAAGATTAGTAACTTTACTCAAGAAAGAGAGTGGTGGGGGCAACTATGGATAAATATTATGGGCACACCGATTTCCACCGGTATGTTCTTAATGTTGTATCCACTAAAAGGAATACTCTATCCGTCGTTGTTCCCCATGATTGGAGTTTTCTTTAGAACAATCAGTTTATTAAAACACCAAGTATTTTTTACAGTTTCAATAGTTTGTCTTGAATTCAATACTATATCGATGTGTGGCAGTAAATTCTGGATCTTCTTATTTGGGGAGGATTGCAATAAAAGAATGGGGAAATTGCCAATATTTCAAAGAAAAAAAATAACAATCTCAGTACGGAATTGCCATGGAACGGTAATCGAGTGAATTTTTGTTCCCAGATATGGCGTCTTATCAGAGGGAGGACCTCTCTGGATCCTGACTGGGAATAAAAACTAATGATAACATATATAACGATAAGGATAAGTCACGATGCGAAACTTATACAATCCAAAAAAACTGATTATTCAAGCAATTTGTGAGATGGGGATAAATAAGCCTATTACACCTATCTGGTATGGCCTAACCGGTTGTTACCTTGTATTGAGCACTACCGCGGTCAATGCGCAGAGTAATGAAAAAGTAAGCAGTGAACAACTGCATATGGAAGAGGTAATCGTCACTTCGCAAAGAATAGAAGAAAATATTCAAAATGTTCCTATTGCAGTTACCGCTATTTCCGAGGAAGCGCTAAGAGACTTGAAAATTGAACGTGGTGATGAATTATTACGAGCGGCACCTAATGTCACCTTCTCCAAAGGTAACTTTAACAGGTACAACCTTTCCATCCGTGGTATAGGCTCTAAAGCCCTGTCCGCCAGCTCTGATCCGGGGGTTGCGGTGAGCTTTAACAATACACCTCTGCTGCGTGATCGCCTGCACGAGCAAGAGTATTTCGATGTGGAGCGGGTGGAGGTATTGCGTGGCCCACAGGGCACGTTATATGGCAGAAACGCCACAGGCGGTGTGGTGAATATGTTGCCACGTTTGCCCACACAGGAATTCGAAGCTGATATTAAGTCAGAGGTTGGAAGCTACGATACCAGACGAATGAGCGGCATGTTGAATTTACCTTTAAGTGACACCTTGGCGGCGCGGGTATCTGGGGCCATGACTAAACGGGATGGCTATGACTACAACACCGCTACCAATAACGATGTCAACAACCGTGACCTCTATTCCACACGCCTGATGCTTGACTGGTCACCCAGTGCAAAATTCAATGCAAACTTGATTTGGCAACACTTTGAAGAGGATGACCAGCGTTCCCGTACCGGTAAACAGCTTTGTACACCGGACCCAGGGCCTGGCCAGATCGATGATAGAGAGATCTCTGAGGATTATGCGTTACATTTTACCCAAGGCTGTAAGCCGATTTCTTTATATGATGAGGAATCCTATGGTGCGCCCAATGGATTCACCCTTGCCAATTTTGCCTACCTTCAGGCATGGTTTCAAACATATCCTGCAGGATACGATGCGGACGGTAATCCAGTTCTTGTTTTTAAACCAGGTAATCCCTATAAGGATATTAACCAGTCACGGAATCTGCGTAAGATTGCCACCAATTATGACCCGATGTTTAACGCTGAAAACGATGTGGTACAACTGAATTTTGAAGTGGCTCTGGCAGACAGTTTGACTTTCTTTGCGCAGTCTACATACATTAAAGACGATTATTATAGTTTTCAAGATTATAGCCGCTTTCAGTCCAATGCCATTTTTAACGATACCTCTGGGTTGTTTGATAAGAATGATGAACCTCTTAAAGACACGCAAGGATTAACACCGGGTGGTGTCTTTATGGACCCCCAGCTCGGTGCCACCACCGGGTTGACGGCAGTTGAAGTGTACGAATCGGATAGTACCCAGTGGGCTCACGAGCTGCGCCTGCAGTCTGCTTTCGATGGTCCTATTAATTTTTCCGCAGGTATTAACTACCTGGATTTTGAATCTTTGGAGGGCTACTTTCTATTTAATAATACCTATAGTCTACTGGCTGAAGTTATCTTTGAATCCCTGTATACACCGTGTAATGACGAAAATAAGAATGAGTGTTTCTATTCTGATTTAAATAGTATTGAAAATGTAGATGGGGAAGGGCACAATTATTTCTACGGCCCGAACCCGGTTGAGACTCGTTCCTCTGCTGCCTTTGGGGAACTCTATTGGGACCTTTCCGACGATGTAAAGCTCACCACGGGACTGCGTTATACCAGGGATCACAAGATAACCACGCCTATACCTCCTCAGATATTGTTAGGAGCGAGTATAAATTCCGAAGGCGAACTGGAAACTGGAGAGGCGACAGGTGGCAGTATTCGTCGTGGCTTCGATCCCCTGCCGGATGTCGTACAGAAATGGAATGAGTTTACTGGTCGCATAGTTCTGGATTGGCAAGCGCGGAACGCTTTTACCGATGAGACGATGTTTTATGTTTCCTATGCACGTGGTTATAAAGCAGGGGGCACAAATCCCCCGGAATTGGGTGTTGATCCCTCCGTGGTGCAAGTTCCTGATTTGGCGGATGCTTTTGAACCGGAATTTGTAAATGCTATGGAATTCGGTAGCAAGAATACCTTGCTAGGTGGCAATATGACATTCAATACTACTGCGTTTTTTTACGAGTATAAAGACTATCAGGTTTCTAAGATCGTGGAACGCAGTACCCTGAATGAAAACTTCGATACCCGGACCTTTGGTTTAGAATTAGAAGCTGTTTGGCTGGCGACCTCAAATACCCGCTTTAATGCAAACCTGGGTTACCTTAAAACTCGTATCGGTGATAACGAAAAATCTGTCGACGTTCTGAATCGTACCCAGGGTAATGAGGATTGGACCTTACTACGCCCCAATTTTCAAGTCGGTACAAGTTGTATTGCACCAACTGAATTGGTGAATACAATTCTCGATTCTGCTTTTTTCCCCAGTTTTGGTCACTTTATGCTGTGGTCTGCTTGCCCTGGCACATTGCGTTGGGGTGATTTTGACCCTGAAACAGACGTGGGTGTTCCTTTTGATGCTTTGATTGACTACGTATACAGACCGCTCACCGACGCCCCCAATGGCGGTCGGGGATTTGATGTGAATCTGGGGGGCAACGAACTGCCCAATTCACCCAACTATACCTTAAATTTTGGTGTAGAGCATATTATTGGGATACAGGACTGGGACTTAAGGCTGCGCGCCGATTACTACTATCAGGGAGAGAGTTATGCGCGTGTCTATAACACAGAATACGACCGTTTGAAAGCCTGGGATAATCTGAATATCTCGGCAACGCTCACCCAGCCTAACTGGGACTTTCAGGTAGAACTATATGTCAAAAATGTTTTTGACGATGCACCCATTATCGATGCCTTCACCAACGCCGATGATACAGGGCTCAGTACCAATGTGTTTACTTTGGATCCCAGGATTGTAGGCTTAAGTGTATATAAGGCCTTTGGTAATCAGTTTTAATGCTTGTACATTATGCCGGCACCTGTATCTTATAATGGTCCGGTCTAATTACCAATGGGCTTATTTTGTAATCGTGGAGGGTTGGCTTGAGTTACCCCACGAGTTTGGGCTTGGATTCTGAATTTACGCTCTTTTGTTCGTGCATTATTAAACAGGGAGTGTGATGCTGTGCCGTAGTATTTTACTTAACTAATAAGGAAAAAAACTATGATTTTAAAAAAAATATGCACCGCAGTATGTCTCTTTGTTATTGTCAGTGGTTTTGCCGGCCAGGTACATGCGGAGACCTGGTTTCCCAATGGCGCCGTTGCCATGGCCAGTATTGATGGCCTAGAGGTATCCAAAGGGACATTGGGTTTGACTTGCAATCTCATGGGTGCAGTTGACTTAGATGGTGAGAATGCCTCTGTTGGTGCTTTAGAGGTTTCAGGAGGCCCCTTTAATCTTTGTGGCGTTAGTGCACAATTTGAGAACCTGCCCTACAACATGGAAGGGAATGCAGATGGGACGGTGACCATACAAAATATCTATGTTGATGGTGCAACCGGTGACTGCGCTGGCGATTTAACCGGCACTTTTGATCAATCCACTGGTATACTGACCTTCGACAACGCAGCACTTCCGGGTGTTCCCTCTGGGGCATCCTGTGTATTGTCTGGTCAGGTGAGCACTAACCCCCAGGCTTCTTATACCAATCCATGATCAGGACATCAATAAGTCACTGCTTCTGGCGGTGAGACTTGACACGGCTTTACCATTCAGTTGTGCAGAACAGAAATATGGCCTCCCATGTACGGGCAGAATTTATTGGGAAGTCATAAGAGAGACTGGTAAAGCCGCGTTCACCTCAAGCATCATTGCCGGGATCACACAGTATGAATGCTGAAATATCAGGAAAAGGGGATTTTGGGACATCATGCAGAGCAATCAGAGTCATCTTCTGTAATCTTTGCGATCAATCAGGGGGTGTGCTGACGAAGGATATGCCTTACAGGCGCCTATCCAGGTGATATTGATGCGCTGTACAAAGATACGTGTGTTCCGTAGGGTAGGGTCCCCTACAGGCGAGCTGGCGATTCGGGTACTTGTGCCTATTGTGAGTCAAGCAAACTTCACTGGCGGGGGTCTCTAGGCCGGAAGCCACCATGTTTGTACATTTGGCTTGCGTAAGCAGGTGGTTCGGTATTTTAAAGAGCATTAAACACGTGATCAGTGCGGTCAGGAGCTGATGAGATTGACAGGGCTGTCACAGTACCTACTGAAGGGGCTTTCACCATACCACCTGCTCTGCGGGTGGTTGTTGATTTTGGAGCGTTGGGAAATGATCGAATTAAAACCGGGTATCCGTTTGAAAAGCGCTGTTTGCGATACACAAATCATGGTAGTGAAAGGAAAGGGCGCACATGATCTTCGTTGTGGAGGGGTTGCCATGCAAGCGTTTAATGCAACGGGCCCTGAGGTTGCCCAACTCGTTTCTGACTCCGGGTTTGCCGCCGGAACACTGATGGGTAAAAGATATGTCAATGGTGATGGCAGTATAGAAGCTCTTTGTACCAAGCCGGGATTGGGTAGCCTATCATTGGGTCCGAAACGGGAGAGCGCACTTCAAATAAAACAGACCGAAGCACTGCCGGCCTCTGACTGATAACTCCCGACGCATCAGATGTGAACGTTCCACTTGTCAGCGGACATGACCATGGCATGCTCGCTCAGAACACCAGGACTACTCTGCCCCAATAATGCAATTTTTTCCTGCTAATATTTCGATTGATCAGTTTCTATCCGGCGTGTGTGGAGCTTACTCAAATAAACTGATGGCCGATTTGGGCATCATAGTTCACCCGGTATCCAACTTACAGGTAAGTCACCCCGTAGACGATTGGTTAGCGAGTGGCTTACTTCACTCCAGAAATGGTGCTATAGCCGACAAGCTTTGTCCGGTTCCTTTAGCCAGTTGCGCCATCGCTGCCATGAAATGCTTTTGCGCCTTGTCAGATCTGCAGATCCCGGATGCGGAACAGGGGGCAAAAATGCTCGGCTGTCGCTCATTAATCACTGGATTCATCCCAATGGGTACACAATCCGCCGGGAAAAGCTGCCATTTGATATCGTCTCTGGATGGTCAAATTGCGCTCAACCTTGCTCGCCCACAGGACTGGGAATCGCTACCGGCATTATTTGCCACTGAAGCACCTGTTTGCGATTGGGAATCCGTTCGCCACCACTCCAGGCAGCTGCCCACAAAACAACTGCTAGATTCTGGCCGCTTACTTGGCCTGGCGATTGCCGATGCACTCGCATCAGATTCCAGTACACCAAGCTGGTTCCGCATACCCTTTTCTGTTCACAATACGCAAGAGGCACTTCGCCAAACCCCTTTGAAACCATCACCTGTAATTATAGATTTGTCCTCTTTATGGGCGGGGCCCCTGTGTTCATACCTATGGCAGCAAGCTGGTGCCCATATTATCAAGGTGGAAAGCACCGGACGTCCCGATGGCGCAAGACAGGGAAATCTTGAATTTTATCAGCTGATTAACCAGGGCAAGCAATCCGTAAGTCTGGCACTTGATACCCGGCAGGGACAGAAACAACTGGAGAACCTGATCCGGCAAGCAGATATTGTCATAGAGGGCTCCAGACCCAGAGCATTACGACAAATGGGCATCCACGCCGAAGCATTATTGGCAAGCAACCCGGGCTTAACTTGGCTTAGCATCAGCGCCTATGGTCGAGGGAAACCTGCACAAAACTGGCCAGGCTATGGTGACGAAACGGCTGTAGCTGCCGGTCTCAGTCGTATTCTTTACCAAGTTTGCGGGACGTGGCGTTTTTGTGGGGATGCAATCGCCGACCCACTCACAGGGCTACACGCGGCTCTGGCAGGCTGGACAGCTTGGCGATCAGGGGGCGGAAAACTCATTGAACTGTCCCTGTACGATGTAGTTCGACACTGTATTGCAGTCACCGCACCGCAAGATAACGATTATTCCCGTCGCTATCGGGAATGGAAGCAGTATTTGCTGCAAATTCCGGCCCGCCCCGCAATAGAAAAGCTCACAATACAGTGTAGTACCGCTAAACTGGGACAGCACAATCACCTATACCTGCAGCCTGAATCAACCTTTGTGAAGAATGTTTGTGGTTCTAATTTAGCTGCAAGATGAAGACCTCTGCGCTGATTATCGACAATGTTAATTGTTACTCAAAAAATGACATAGTGAATCAGGCTCGCTGTGCGGTCCATATTGTGGATAACAAACTTTCGGCTATTACCCCGCCCTTCCCTGAAGTTTGGGGGATCAAAACAATCGACGCCAGGGGAGCAACTTTAATACCTGGTCTACATGATCATCATATCCACCTAAGCGCTTACGCAAGTTCCCTGGGCTCACTGCAATGCGGTGCGCCAGTCTTAGAAACCAGGCGACAACTTATTGACCATCTCGCTCACTATGGAAAGCAACATCCTGGCGAGTGGCTGAGAGGCTATGCCTATCACCCCTATCTTATCGGCGATATTGATCGCGACTGGCTGGATCAACATATTCCTGATAACCCGGTAAGAATACAGCACCGCAGTGGTCGTTTGTGGATACTCAATAGTTTGGCGTTGCGCCAACTCGGACTGATAGAGCAAGCGAAAGCGGCTTTGCCGCCGACCATACCAAAGGGTGCCGAGATCATTCAAGGCCGTTATACAGGCCGGTTATATGAAGAAGATGCGTGGCTGAGCACACAACTTGGTCAAAAAATGCCGGGTCTTAGGAGTGCCAGCGATACCCTTGCCAGCTTCGGTGTAACGGGAATTACGGATTGCAGTCCTAGAAACTCAACAAAAGAATTTGACTACTTTCAGCATGCACAGGATACCGGTATGTTGCGTCAATCAGTGCGCATGATGGGGTGCAGTCATTTAAATCAGGCCGTCGATAACCCACGTTTGCAAACAGCCGAATTAAAGATACATCTGCTGGAAAGCAGGCTGCCGGATTTTGATGACATTTGCCAACAGGTCCGGATCTGCAGGCAGCAAAACCGCAGGATTGCAATCCACTGTGTTTCACGAACTGAGTTGGTGTTTGCACTTGCTATATTGGGCGAATGCGGTGTATTGACAGGAGACCGCTTGGAGCATGCGGGGGTTGCTCCCCCTGAACTTATGCATCGGATCACTGCGTTGAACTTAGCTGTCGTCACACAACCTCACTTTCTCTGGGAGCAAGGAGACCGCTATCTTGCAGAGGTTGAGCGTAAAGATCGACCCTGGCTGTATCTTGGACAGAGTTTTTTAAGGGCAGGTGTACCGCTGGCAGCAGGTTCCGATGCACCCTTTGGCAGTGCCGACCCCTGGGTCTCAATGAATTCAGCAGTGCGACGGCAAAGCCGTAGCGGGCTTGTAATGGGCTCACAAGATCGATTAACACCTGAACAGGCGCTTGATCTGTTTATCAGTTGTGCGCAATTTCCCGGGCGACGTTACCGGCAAATAGAGATAGGGGAGCAGGCTGATTTGTGTTTACTCGATGCGCCCTGGCAGATTGTACGTAACGATCTAAATAGTAGACACTGTCGCCTGACTGTTAGTAACGGCCAGATCATTTATCAAAAAGACAGATAAGCATGTGCATCAAGCTCATCAGCAGAAAAGCATCAATTCCTACAGGTATTCTGTCGAAGTTTCTTGTCGGGTTTCACAGTCTACCTTATAGAATGCTTGTGTATTATTTTCCCCGGATGGTTTTGCAGAGATCTTGGTTTGTTCAGATTTCACCCATGCTGGCAAGGTATTGAAAATCTCTTTCGTCCAGATACTAATTCATAGGCCTCAAACTCTATATCGAAGTCAATTCCAGCAGATCAATACAACAGATTCAGCTTGCATTACACTGACTGTATTCAATCAACAATCGCGTCAATCAAGCCCCATTCAAGCGCTGTTTTTGCATTTATCTTTTTACCTGAAAGCACTAATAAAGCCGTACGGTGACGACCTATTCTGCGCGCAATGCTAATACAACCACCAGCGCCTGGCATTAAGCCAAAGCAATATTCCGGCAGTTGAAAAAAAGTTTTTCGGTTTGCCGTTAAATAAAACGAAAATGCGGGCAATTCAATCCCTGAACCAATGCATGCGCCATGCAGGTGGCAGTGAATTCGAGGGCTATGCCGAGCAAACAGATACGCCGGGTTGGTTTTGCAACGAATGCTATGGGCTGCTGCCGGATCGGGCGCCAAGCCAAATTCTTTTAACTCACCACCGATACTGAAACATTTGCCGAGTGCAGAAATTTTCAATTGAGTAATCGACGTATCCACTTCTAACAAGGTTAGCACCTCTAACAAGGCATTGCGCATTTCAATCGTCAGCGCGTTATGGAATTCGGGACGGTTGATTCGGGCGTAAACGATATCCTCCCTGCGTTCCAGCAAAATGGGTTCACCATTGGTACCGGAAATGTGTTGAGGGGGATCAGGTCTTCCAGCGAGCCATTTCTGGTAATCGCGCCCGGATTGCAATGTCGAATAGGCCAGGGACTCAATCAGTAAGCCTTGCTCAACCGATATGTTCTCCGTTACACGTAATACCTGTACCAGTTGCAGTGCAGGTATTGGGGCTTGGTTGATTCTGTCGGCTAATTTTTGTGCAGAAGGAAAGTCGGTGACGATAACATCGGTGTTTCGAAATTGCATTTGTGTGCAGTTTTGGTCCCGCTCAGAAACAGCGATAACGGGCTCTGTCTGCCGACTCAGCCAATCCTCACAGGTGGGTACCTCGTTGGCGGTAACAATCACGGCAGACTATTGCGCTTGGGATTAAATATCAGCAGCTTCTAGGCATCAACATAAAATTGTTGACTAAATTTTCTCCACAATTGAATGGGACCATCACCGTCACATAACAATGGCTCTGGCCGGTATTTCTTATTATTCCAGACAAGCATATCAACTGACTCAAAGCCCGCGGAATCTTTCCCTTCAGCTTCTCCAATAGAGTGTTGGTATAAGGTCTCGGCCACGTTACGCTCTTTTGAACCTTCAGGATAATCTTTAAAAGTAAAGTGCATTCGCGTCCGTGTCAGTTCAGGATTTACCGGCAAACCGGTAGAAAACATCAGCATGGAAACACCCTGTTGATTATGACGAAGCTCCTGAATGCCTGCGCCATGACATTTTCCAACAATGTATCCACCACCGATATCAAAGTTAAAATTGTGTCCATCTATCGATGCTTCTACCGGTGGAATGACAGGCGATCCATGCAAGAACTTTAGGTGCGCATTATCAACACTGTTCTCACCGATTTCCTGCAAGCATGTCCCTATATCCCATTGACCGTGTCTTACCGGAATATAGCCTTCAGATTCAAGTTCTGGAATAGTCGGCACTTCAAAGGTGGGTTCCTCCCCCTTTGGGTGATACCATACAAATATCAGATTATAGCGTTCCTGAGTAGGCAGGGAACGCAATATTGGCTTTTTCTTTGCAATGCCTGGCATTACCTTGCCATAGGGAATTTTTTTACACCAACCCTGGTGATCATATTCCCAATGATGAAAAGGGCAGCGTATATTGTTGCCGACCACTTTACCACCATGTCCTAAATGCGCTCCAAGGTGCGGGCAAATGGTGTCAGTTACGCCCACCGAACCATCTTCACCACGAAACATAACCCACTGCTGATCAAATGCTTCGACGTTTTGAATGTCACCCACTGCCAGGTTTTCCGATAATTCTATAACATACCACCCGTATGGAATCGGGAATGGGCAGCGCTCGAGTTCAGTAGAGGTTTGTACAATCTGGTCTTTCATAGTATTCACCTATTGTTGATTTAGTGTTGTGAAGTGCGATCAGGGATTTGGATCGCCATAAAAAACGCTATTGTCTAAACTACACGTAAAGCTCTATCGATGAGTCAATTTTTTCGAGTAATGCATCAATCAAAAAATTCCCAGTATTTTCCGCTATGATCTGGTTTGAAGAATCATTATTTGAAATTTTTCTACGCCTTTGTCTTTGAGCTTCTAATTCTAATTCTGTAACCGCTGCTCCAATGGATGCCTGGCAAACGGCCACATAAATCTGTGCGGCCATCTCTGATGACATGCCTGAGTTGAGAATTTCCTGGGTAAAATCAGATTTGAGCTTTTGACTGGTTTCAACACCAAAGCCGCCCTCCATTAACTGTCTGATCGCCTTGGGCTGCCTGATCATTGCCTGGCATAAAGACTGATAAAAATCCCGTATGTACTCTCTACGGTGACGCCCACGGCGCTTGGGTAAAGAGAGATTGGCCAATAGCTGGCCTACTACCAACTGCTGCAGTTCATCTTTATTGGCCACGTACTTATAGAGTGTCGCGATACCAACACCCAACTCGTCAGCCACCTGTTTCATAGTGATTTTATCGCCACCCAGGCACAAGGCGGCATCAATGATTTTCTGTCGGCTAATACTTCTTGGCCGACCCACCGAATTGGAGGATTGCTTCTTTTCTGTTTGCATCTTCTGATAATATCGAATGTATTTCGGAAATACAATCTAAAATAACAAACAATTATTCGAAAACCGACAAAGTCTATGTATAAAAAACTTTGATATACAGCAGTGACAATAAAGATTCTCACACATGAGTGTGAACCTCAGGTAAGAGGGATTAAATGAGATGGCGACCTAAAGCCACTATTGCGCAAAGTCAGTATTACGCTAAACCTGCTATATTGACCCGGATTCCACATAAGCTTGGATACTTGCAAAACAGGTCGTGGGTGAACCTTACATGTTGGATTGGACGCTCTTTTCGATTAGTACATAATACAAAACCTTCGAGCGGGCATCACTGCGCCCACAATGTTCCCAAAAGTTGCTCCATCACTCCGGCCACACCTATTTGTCCAATTGACTTTGCTTTCCTCCTCTTAAAAAATAAAAAATTCAGTGCGGTCTGGGCCTTCAGCCTGTCATCTACTGCCTAGAAACTGTAGCGAGTCTCTATACCATAAGTGCGTGGATCCCCGAAGTAACTGGTTGTCCAGCCAACACCGCTGCCGCTATTAGGATCAATACGCTGATCAACACCGCCAAAGGGGATGGTATTAATTCGGTAGTCCTCGTCGGTTAGATTTTGTCCCCACAGCGCAATCAATAGAGTGCCACTGTTCCCCAGCTTTATCTCGTCGAATGCCAGACGGGCATTGAGCAGTGTGCGATCATTTATTGCCGACGCTGCATTCTGGTCTGGGTCAATGTAGGGTACATAGTCATCGCGGTAGCTGTATTCTATGTGTAAATCCCACAGGCCGAAGGTCTTCTGGTCAATGCGCCAGTCCATACCAAGCGTCAGAGAATTTTTTGGGGAATAGGGTGTACCCGCATCTTCTTTATTGAAGTAAGTAAAGTTGTTAGGAAACTTCTTGTACTGTGCATTGAGGTACCCGTAAGACGCAGTCAATTGTAGGCCTTCATTGACCAGTGCGATCGCTTCGATCTCCACGCCCTTTGTTTCGTACTTTGGTACGTTGAATATGACAGACGCAGCGAATTCACCTTCAAAAACCGATAGTTGAAAATTGTCAAACTCGTTGTAGAACACAGCGCCGTTCAGTCGCAAACGTCCGTTCAGAAGCATCGATTTCAGGCCTGTCTCGTAGGAGGTCACTTGTTCATCCTTGTAGCCTTGGTAGAATTCCGCTGGTAATGCGGCTTCGCCATTGAAGCCACCCGACTTCCAGCCCTTGGCATGGCGCAGGTAGACGTTGATGTCATCAGTGAAGGACCAGTTTAGTGCGATCGACGGGGAGGTGTTGTCGAAGGTGTCACTTGCCTGTGCGGTGAATATACTGGGGTGGATAATGTACTGATCCTTCTTCTCTTCTGTCCAGCGCAGGCCGGCAGTCACTGTCAGACGATCGTCGAAGATCGCAGGGCGCCAATCCAGTTGCCCATAGAGCGCAACAGAGTTTGTGTCCAGTCCGTAGCGGTTGTGAGAAGTCGGGTTACCAAACGCACCGAAGAAGGTGATAGGGTTTAAAACATCTGCATTTTCTTCAAAATAGTAAGCGCCAACCACGTAATCCAGTTGATCCAGGTTGCCTGACAATTGCAGCTCCTGAGAGAACGCATCGTAGTTGACGTACCGGCTTGAGTGAAAGATATCAATGGCAGTGCCATCGATATCAATTGTGTCGTTCCAGTCCAGCTCTCGGTAGGCTGTGATAGAACGCAGAGTGGTGTTATCCCCCTGCCACTGTATATCAAGGGCATGGCCTGTTGATTCCGATGCTTCCTCTATTGCCCAGTCATTACTCCCTTTGTCTGCACGCTCATCGTCCCTGGTGAGGTAAGGCTCCTGTATGCCAGAGTAAAGGTAGGAGTTGCTGCTGGTCTGAGTCAGTTGACCAAAGCGGGGTTTATTGTCCTGATCACTGTAGTCAAAGGTGTAGCTGACACTCAGGTTTTCGCTGGTATCCCACTGCAACGCCAACCGTGCGGCCTGCTCGTCCAGGTTGTGAAATTCATGGCTTGATGGTGGTGCCGTCAGGGGGTTGTCAAATTCGTCTGGCCGGTTGTCAGAGAAGCCGTCACGTTCCGCCTTAAAGAGTGTCAGGCTGCTTTTCAAGCCCTTCCAATTCGGTGGGTTTATCGTGGTGCGTCCAGACCAATAGCCCGCGCTACCCAATTCGGCGATGAGGGAGCCACTAAATTCATCACCCGGTTTACGGGTGATAAGATTCACTGCACCCCCCACTGTATTTTTACCGTATAAGGTGCCCTGGGGGCCGCGTAGTACTTCAACTCGTTCCAGTTCGGCGATGTCAAAGACGGCACCCAGATTTTTACCCATGAAGACACCATCGAGATAAATCCCTACTGAGTTTTCCCAGGTAATTGCCGGGCTGATTTGTGAGGCGCCGCGAATAGCGATAGTAGCAGCGGTGGTGTTTGCAGGAGAGTCGACAATCTCCACGTTGGGCGCACTCAGGCTGATGTCTGTGATGTTGGTAATGCGCCGGTGTTGAATTGCTGTTTTGTCGAATGTGGATATGGCAATTGGCACCTCCTGTACAGACTGTTTGCGTTTCTGAGCGGTTACTACCACTTCTTCCAGGATGAGATTCTCTTGTGCAGCTGCCGATAGTGCGATAATGGCAAGCACAACACTTGAAAGTAGCCTCAGGATGATCTGACTTGGCATAGAATTCTCCGAATTGTCTTAATTTGATAACTGGCTCAGGGCCTGATCTCTCACCGTTACTCAGCTTGTCTGTTTCCTATAGGGGCCTTCTAAAAGTGCCTACTGGTAAACAGATCGCCTTTCTGGGCAGGAATTTAACTTTGAACGGTTAGGTGCAACTGTTATGGAAAAATAGGATTGTGTTCATCGCAGTATCAACCAGATAGTCGTTGCTTTATTGTATTAATTTAAGAGAGGTGCCTGTCAGATACCCTGTTGTGTGTTTGTGGTTTTGGCTTTAATACCACCTTTTTCATCGCCGTGCGATTAGACGCTTGGCCACGGCCACCTAAATCTGTTCAGACACCTCCGAAGTCTACCTGTGTCGAGAGTTTCGTCGATAAAAAACAGGTTTGGGCCTGTATCTGACCTCAGCACCAGGGCCACGTTCTTCCACTGGCTGATTGGCTTGCACCGCCAGAGCACGGCCTGATGTAAAGACTGGTAAAATTCCCGTCGGTGATCTTTCCAGTTACACCCAGTGCGTTTGGGTAACTCACTCTTGACTTATAGCTGGTCCAACACCAGTGCCGCAGGCCTCTGGCGGATAATGCCTCTTTTCTGATTAACCGAATCGGAAGTTTGACTCTTTGGGGTTTGCATGTTTTGATAATAACGAATACATTTCCGAAATACAATCTCAAATAACAAACAACAATTTGAATATTGACAAAGTCAATGCATAAAGCAACTTGGACATAGCCAATGGAAATTCAGGTTAAAACTCGTGAAGGGGAATCACAGTCAATCGAGGTCGAATCAGGTAGCAATCTAATGCAGGTATTGAGCGAAGACTTTGATGTGGCCGGAACCTGCGGCGGATCAGCATCGTGCGGTACCTGTCACATTTATCTGAATGCGACCTGGACACAAATTCTTGGTGAGCAAACTGAGGACGAATCCTACATGCTGGAGGCACTAGCCGATATGGTAGAAGTGCGGCCAGGCTCTCGTCTTGCCTGCCAGATTACACTATGTGAAGAACATTGCGGCCTGCAACTTGAGCTTGCACCGGAGGTATAACACGGTTTCGTCACTGACTGGTCACAGGGTATACACATTTTCCTGTAGCATTGGGCCAGGAGTTCCGGAGACGGGGCAATTTTTATAGCGCTTTATAAATCACAAGCTGAGTAATTTTTGAATAATGGTAGATATTTCAAAATGCTGGCTGACTTAAAAAACATTCATACGGTTGTCTAGGCTTGACCCTGACCTGGTCAACACGTTAGCCCGCACCCTTTCCCGTAACTGAAGGTCTCTTCATGAATATATCCATATTATTGCAGATGCCTGCCCAAACATTTCCAAACCGCACTGCATTAACATACAGGGGTGGGCATTACACTTACAAACAGATTTACGCTGCCGCACAGCGGGCAGCCCAGTTATTCCAATGTTCAGGATTCAATTTTATTGCCTATTTGGACGCCAACAGTCCAGCGGTACCAATTTCAATTTTTGCTGCTGCCATTGCCGGTATTCCCTACGTGCCTCTGAACTATCGCTTGAGTAAATCCGAACTGGAATCGTTGCTGTCTCGATTAAACAAGGCCTATGTGATCAGCAATCAGATGCCAGAAATCGCTTTGCCTGACTGTACATATCAATTAACGGAGACGTTTTGTCAAACCATGCTGGCAGCAGGTGAACCGGACGAAGAACTTGACCCTGTAACTGATGCAGAAGAGTCTATCGCTATCCAATTATTTACCAGCGGAACGACAGGTACCCCTAAAGCTGCCTTGCTTCAGCATAAACATTTGATGTCGTATATTTTAAATACTGTTGCATTTGCAGCAGCAGCTGAAGCAGAAGCAACGCTGGTTAGCGTGCCGCCTTATCATATTGCAGGTATTTCAGCAATGCTGAGTAGTTTCTATTCCGGCAGACGCATCGTTCATATGAAAAATTTTGATGCCAGTGAATGGCTCTTCTTGTGTGAACGGGAAAAAGTGACCCAAGCTTTTGTGGTACCTACCATGTTGTCGAAAATTATGGCGGAGCATAAACAACAAGGACAAACCCTAGACAGTCTGCAAGCCATTGCTTATGGCGGGGGAAAAATGCCTCTTAGCACTATCGAGGAGGCCCTACAGCATTTTCCTGGAGTGGATTTTGCCAATGCCTACGGGCTTACCGAATCCAGTTCTACAGTATGTGTGTTGGACCCTGAACAACATCGCGAGGCGTTTAAAAGTATAATGCCAGCACTACGCAATCGATTACAATCCGTCGGCAAACCGGTACCGGGCATCGAACTACAAATTCGCGATGATAAAAATCAGCCATTGGCCGCAGGACAAACCGGTGAAGTATTTTTACGCGGTGATCAGATTTCCGGTAAATATCGTGAAAAAGAATCACTGCAATCTGATGGTTGGTTTCCCACTCGTGATCACGGTTATATCGATGATAGCGGTTTCCTCTATCTAATGGGTCGAGCTGACGACATAATTGTCAGGGGCGGTGAGAATATCTCGCCGGGTGACATCGAGTTTGTTATTAGAGAAAGTCCGGCTGTTGCGGATGTAGCAGTCGTCGGCATTGCCGACGAACACTGGGGCGAAGCCATTGCTGCCGCCATTGTGCTCACTGAGGACCATTCGATTAGTGACGATGAAATTGCGGTGATGATAACGACAAGATTGCGCTCATCCAGAGTGCCGAGCAAAATTATTCGTGTAGAGCACCTGCCCTATAACGAGATGGGGAAAATACTTCGTCGAAAGGTCAAGCGATTACTTGAAGAGCACTAAACCAAATATTCCTTATAACACCAGGCAGGTAGAGTTCCATGACAGAACAACAAAATAATCAGTGGGATGAATCGGTCGATGTTTTAGTTGTGGGGACTGGTAACGGTGGTTTAACTTCCGCTTTATGCAATAAGCTTATGGGTGCTGGCGATGTTCTGATTATTGAAAAGAGCATGAAAATTGGTGGCACAAGTGCCACCTCAGGGGGCGGCATCTGGATTCCCTGTAGCCATTATGCCAAACAAGCTGGTGCTGAAGACACGCTTTCGGAGGCACAGGAGTATCTCGACCAAACCCTGGCTGGTGAAGATGTGCCGTCGAAACTGGTGCGTTCTTATCTGGAAAACGGCCCCAGAATGCTCAAATTTCTGCACGATAAAACACTGGTTCGCTATGAGTCACTTGCACAATACCCTGATTATTATTCAACTTTACCAGGTGCAAAACAGGGGCACCGATCACTGGAACCGGCCCCGATTAATGCCTCTGAATTGGGGGAGGACTATCGCAAGCTGACGTATACACACCATATGATGCGCCTGTTTGGTGTTATTCATTTCACTCAGGCTGAGGCACATTTACTGATGCTCAAATTGCCAGGATACCATAAAGTGCTGCGACGCATGATCTGGGACTATATCTCAGACATTCCCTGGCGCTTGAAAAGCAGAATATCGCGCCGGCTTTGTTGTGGTAGTGCGGGCATTGCTCGCTTGTACTTATCAATCAAACAAGTTGGTATACCAATCTGGTTCAGTTCCCCAATGTCACGCCTGGTTGAGCAAGGTGGACGTATAGTCGGTATTGAAGTCAATCGCGATGGGAGGTTGACCAGAATTCAGACGCGTAAAGCCGTGGTACTGGCAGCCGGGGGTTTTGAAAAAAACCAGAAGATGCGCGATCAGTACCTGCCAAAACCGACTAACACTGAATGGAGTGCTGGCACTACAGGCAGCACCGGGGATGCCATTACTGCGGGCATTAACCTGGGCGCTGTTACCCGTTTAATGGGTAATGCATGGTGGTGCACCACACTCTGTGTGCCGGATGAGCCCGCACCTCGACTGAGCATTATGGAAAAATCATTTCCCGGCTCCTGCGTGGTAAACAAAGCCGGACACCGCTTTGCCAATGAATCTCAAAACTACATGGCCTTTCAAAAAGCGCAATTTAAAGCGCATTCTGATGATACCCCCTGCGCACCGGCCTTTCATATCTTTGATACACGTTTTCGCAGAAACTATATGGCAGGGCCATTGATGACAAAATCTAGCAAGCCGGATTGGAGTATTCCCAGAAAATGGTATGACATGGGGTTTGTTGGCAAGGCCAGCACTATTGCTGAGCTGGCAGTACAGATGGACATTGACCCTAAAGGACTTTCGACAACTATTGAAAAAATGAATCGCTATGCAGTTACGGGTATTGATGAAGACTTCCACCGGGGTGAAGCTGATTACGACCGCTATTATGCTGACCCGAAAATAAAGCCAAACCCATGTCTGGCATCTATTGATGAAGCACCATTTTATGCTATGCGTATTGAAGCAGGTGATTTTGGTACCGCCGGTGGTTTGAGTACCAATGCAGACGCGCAGGTACTAAGGGAAGATGGCTCGACTATTGACGGTTTATATGCTATTGGCAACTGCGCAGCAGCAATACTGCCGACCTATCCCGGACCGGGATCTACATTAGGGCCAGCAATGACAATGGGTTATCAGGCCGCGAAAAAAATAACTGGCTATACAGAATAAAGCCGGAGTGACTGTCATGAATGAATGTAAAACAACACCAACCAAAAGCATAAGATTCAGTGAAACAAAGAAGTGGCACTACAAAACGGATGTTTCGGTAATAGGTTACGGTGGGGCTGGCGCATGTGCGGCTATCGAAGCTGCAGATGCGGGAGCATTGGTAACGATCTTTGAATTATCCTCAGGTGCTGGTGGTTCCACTGCCCTGTCTTCAGCAGAAATTTATATGGGCGGAGATGGCGGTACTCGGGTACAGGCTGCCACTGGCCACAACGATACCAATCAGGCCATGATCGATTATCTCAGTGCATGCGCGGGACCACAGGCCGATGCAGATAAAATCAAAGCCTATGTTGAGGGCAGCAGAGACCACTTTAACTGGCTGGTTGAACAGGGTGTGCCATTCAAAGATTCAGAATATAAGGAACGTGCCATCATGGCACTAACCGACGATTGTTTACTTTATACCGGTAGCGAAAAAGCCTGGCCTTTCAAAGAAATCGCTACACCTTGTCCGCGTGGACATAACCTTGAGGTTGAGGGTGACAATGGTGGTCCGCTGTTTATGAAAATTCTGGGCGCCGCGGTAGAACGGCGAGAGATACAAGTTCATTTCAATTGCCGTGCCCTGGCGTTGATTCAGGACGATACCGGGGTGATTCGTGGTATTCGTATTCGTGAAGACATGCAAGAGAAAAATGTATTGGTTGATCGTGGCGTTATACTTTGCACTGGCGGATTTGCAATGAATCGTGCCATGCTAAAAAAATATGCGCCCAACCTGCTGCGCTGTAGCGAACCCATTGGCAATCCTGGCGATATGGGCACGGGTATTCTAATGGGTATGGGCGTCGGTGGTGCCGCTATCAATATGCATGAAGGTTTTGTCAGTGTTCCCTACTATCCACCGGCCAGTTTCACCTACGGTTTGTTTATAAACGCACAGGGACAACGCTTTATCAATGAAGATTGCTATCATGGCCGCGTGGGTGCTTATATTTTACAACAAACCGGTAATCGCGTGTATCTGGTTTTAAGTGCCGAGGATTACGGCGATTACGAGCAGGTTTCCTATCTCGGTGCTTCCGTTGCAGGTACCGGTGAAACCATTGCAGAGCTTGAGCAAGAGCTGGATCTTCCAAAAGACCAACTTGTACAAACGCTGCAAACTTATAATAATCACGCAAAAAATGGTGAAGATCCAGTGTTTCATAAATGCTCCGAGTGGCTTAAACCGCTAAACGCACCCTATGTTGCTTTGGATGTTACGCCTGGAAGAGGCGCTTTTTACCCCTATTTTACTCTGGGGGGGCTGGACACCAGACCTTCCGGTGAAGTCTTAAACCCAGAAGGCAGTATTATTACTGGTTTGTATGCGGCCGGGCGCACTGCCTGCGGTGTACCGCGCCGAGGCGCAGGCTACAACTCAGGCATTTCAGTAGGGGATGCCACCTTTTCTGGTCGAATGGCTGGAAAAGCGGCAGCCGCAAGAGTCAAATAAATATCGCTTTGTTACTTCGAGCTGCTACCTGTTACGAGTTAGTATGAACTAATACAGACCGGGTTAGTATACAACTATCTTTCAGAGCAAGAACGGTGCTTATGCCCGATATCCTATGGCGTCGTTAACGGCAATGCCTGTTCAGATGTGGTGATACCCTGAAATTCCTGTGAGATATTCGTATGTAGAAGACACTAACAATGTGATGATATAAGCTGACCCTGCTTGACAGAACACTATGTTACCAAAAATCCATGGTCTGGGTAGAAGATTATGCAGGGTTTTGTAGCAGTAGATTCTCAGTAGCTCCGCAGTCTAAGGATATCCTTACATCGAGGATGTATGTCAATGAAAATAGGGATTTTTAGCTATATTTAAGTTTGGCTTCTGAAAAATATTGTCACAGCAATCAGTTAATCACTGAACTTTATTTTTCGTTAGTAAACATCATGCCGGATTTAAAATGCATCATATTGTTTTTGTTAAAAAAAATAATAGATTCTTGCTGCCACACATGCGATTCCATAAAAAGTTAGTAGGCCTGCTGGGTTTGCATACTCGCTAAGTAAATATTACAACTATTATGTCGCCTTTGGGCGTACCTTGCGAAATGAGGATAAATAATATCGGTACTGAAAAATAGCCAAATACAATTAGTGTGAAAATACAGGGCATCAGCCCGCAACTTTTCCCTGTCGTAATGATTTTTCTGTATAGCCTTAAAGGAGAATAAGAAGGAGCATTATTGAAAATATAAATGCTAAGTATGCACTATACAAATATCAAAAATGAGAATAAAGTATGAATAAGCGATGGTTTAAATATGCAGTATATTGTTTTATATTTCTCGTTGCAGTGTATTTTTTACTATCGCGAACAACGCGTTATCACATTGATCACAGTGAGGTCATTGTATCTCCTGTATTAACTAAATCTCAAGCTGAATATTATGCATTCGGTTACCAGCCCGATCTGAAATATTCAGAAACACGCAGACCCTGTCGTGTTCGGTATCCACTGAAAAAGGCTTTTTTTGGCGACCTGCATGTGCATACCGCTATTTCTGCAGATGCCTATCCAGATGGGACACGTACCTTCCCTGATGATGCCTACAGATATGCCAAGGGCGCGCCTATTGCATTACCTGTACCAGAGGGGATTCCCCCCCTGTCCGTTCAATTGGAACGGCCCCTTGATTTTGTTGCGGTAACAGACCATTCTGAAGCTATGGGTGAAGGCTATATTTGCCGTAACGAAGGTAAGTTTCCCGGTTACTCATCCAAGGCCTGCGAAACCTTTCGGCAAGGGGGACAGCCAGGTGTACGTGTATTCATGACAGAAACAGCCCGCATGCGCCCAAAAAGAAACAGGTCGGTGTGCGGTAAAAATAATGAAGACTGTGAAAAGGCGTCCAGAATTGTTTGGCGTGAAATGATTGAATCCGCTGAAGCGGCATACGATAAAACTGAAACCTGCAGCTTTAGTACCTTTGTTGGCTATGAGTATACTCGCTCCACCAACAATAATCATCTACATAGAAATACCATATTTAAGAATGCATCCGTGCCGGATTTACCTGCCACTTTCATTGACTACCCAAGCTTGCAGAGCCTTCTCGGCAAGCTCGAAACTTCCTGTCGGAAAGACATTGAAGCTTGTGATGTCATTTCAATACCCCACAATTCCAATCTTTCCGGGGGCAATGCTTTTAATCCGGAAGCTTTGCGGGGGTATTCAAAGGAAGCACAACAGGCCCACCGAAAGCAAAGAAATGCCTTTGATCGATTGGCTGAAATTACCCAACATAAAGGGACTTCAGAATGTCAGAACGGATTTGCTGATATTTTGAGTGATGAAGACGAATATTGTAATTATGAAGCAATTCGGAAAATTGGTAAACCCGATAAGGCGATAGACCTTTCAACATACATTCCACGTATGTATGATGTTATCACCAAAGAGTGTGAAGCGAATGATATGGATCCGAAGGACAATTTCTATAAAGGCTACTGTATTTCTTCCAATGATTTTTTACGTGGTGCGTTGTTAGAGGGGCTTTCCGAGGAAGACCATCACCATGTAAATCCCTTTGAATTCGGTATCATCGGTAGTAGCGACACTCATCTCGGTACCCCAGGCCAAACCGATGAAGCAAGCTGGTCAGGACATATTGCCGATGAAACCACACTGGAGGGCCGTTTGGGGGAAGCTGAATTGGGTCGTAATAATAAACTCATGGCAAATCCAGGAGGCCTTGCTGGCGTTTGGGCCGTTGAAAATTCCCGCGATGCGTTATTTCAATCTATGAAGCGTCGCGAAGCTTTTGGTACATCGGGCACACGTATTACCCCGCGCTTTTTTGTCGGTCACTACCCCGCAGATCTTTGCAAGCGAAAAAACTGGCTCTATCTAGCTTATCAAAATGGCACACCTATGGGCTCAAAACTGTCTTCCCAAACAGAGAATTTTCAGCTATTGGCCCAAGCAACGCGGGATCCACATCCCTCTGCTAAGGGGTTGGAAAAACTACAGATTGTCAAAGGCTGGCTGGATCACAGCGGCCACAAGCACATAAAAGTTACGGATATTGCCAAGATGGAACCAGCCAATTTGACAGGCGATGATATGTTGTGTGCTGTTTATGCTGATCCAGAGTACGATCCTTCCTTAAATACCTATTACTACTTGCGTGTAGCTGAGACAGAATCAAACAGATGGAGTTCAGCTCAATGCGAGGCCTTGCCTGTAGTTGACCGACCTGAAGGCTGTATAAACAATAGTTTGAAAAAAATACGTGAGCTGGCATGGACATCGCCGATATGGTTAATAGCGGCAGAGCCATAAAGTTATTGAATTCACTTCCTTAGGTAATAGAATATGCCAGCGGATTATTATGAAAATACTCTGTGAAATTGTCTCATTCAAAATACAATGTTAACATATCAATTGATATCCACTATTTTTTAGTGTCTGTTTTCATTGGTGCTATTTATAGACCCCTATACTCACAGGTGGAAATAGTTGTAAACTCCACCTGGAAATCAGTGACCTTAAGCAGGGCTTTTAATAGGTCGCGGTATCAATCAGTTGAAACGCTATCAGCAAGCAGATATTCAAACGAATATTGGTCAGTTATGTTAACTTCTGGATCGTGCATATGGATCAGATCAACATGCTCTGTTATCTGCTGGTTTGAGGGGAAATGCAGTGAGCCGAACCGAAATGCCAAACCTGACAGACAAACCAATGAGGATCAACATGACTTTGTTGGTAAAAAATCTATTGATTGTATATGGGATCACGTTGATTCTCCTTGGATCAGTAATTCATTGATTTCTATTTGATTCTCACGATAGCATCAAAACTTCAAAATCGTTATGCTTGGTTCCTTATTTTTTACTTTTAAAAAGAATAAATAACACGGTCTCAAGTAATAAATTACTATATTAAGACTTTTTTTGTGATTTTCCTGTTTCGTAATATTCTTTTTGGGCAGTAATGATATTCTCCTGCATTTGTCGCATTGATCTCATGATGAAGCCGGACAAAAGATGACCAAGCTTACCCCATTTCATTTCAAAGTTCATACAATTTGTGAGCCTGGTTTGATATTTTGAGAGGGGCTCCAATGCATATTGAAAACTGGCTTTTTTAAATAGAGGTGGTATACCATCACCGTCGTCACTGTGTAATTTCAGTGTAAAACCCCGACCCTCATTCCAGGCTGTCACTGTTTCTATCAAAGGCGCTCGACTACTGAATATACGACGACTGGTACCAATGCCCTCCTTTTGAGTACTGATAATCACAGCACCCGTAACACCGGGTACATAAAAATGTGGTTTACTCAGATCACGCATTTTCTCCCAGGCTTTCTCAGTGCTCACATTGGCAACACAGCTTACAGAAATCGTTTTCATCAAGTCGTTCCTGTTTATCTGTAAGGTTATATTTAGTGGGCCACTTCAAATAATCCTGCTGCGCCCATGCCGCCACCAACACACATGGTGCATACTATATATTTGGCGCCCCGACGTTTTCCTTCGATCAGCGCATGTCCCACCATTCTTGAGCCGGACATGCCAAACGGGTGTCCTATGGAAATAGCACCGCCATTGACATTCAGTTTTTCGTTGTCGATACCGAGATGATCGCGGCAATATAAGACCTGACAGGCAAAGGCTTCGTTGATCTCCCAGAGATCAATATCATTCATCGCCAAACCCTGTTGCTTTAACAGCCTTGGAACGGCATATACGGGACCGATTCCCATTTCTTCTGGTGCGCAGCCTGATACTGCAATCCCCCGATAAATACCTAACACCGGTAAATTATGCTGCAGTACGTATTGCTCACTGGCAACAACGCAGGCTGAAGCTCCATCTGATAGCTGTGAGGCATTGCCGGCAGTAATACACTTACCCTGTTCGATAAGTGATCCACCCGTGTACACCGGCTCAAGTGTGCTCAGCGATTCCAATGTTGTTTTTGGGCGATTGCCTTCATCGTGACTCAACTCGATCTGCTCGAAGGTCTCTTCACGCGTTTCATTGTTGATGATTTTTTTACTTGTGGTGAAAGAGATCAATTCATTATCAAACAGCCCTTTCTCTTGAGCTGCTGCCGTGCGCTGCTGACTTTGCAATGCATAGCTATCCTGTGTGTTGCGACTAATGCCATAGCGCTCGGCAACCAGTTCCGCGGTTTCTATCATCGGCATATACATATGAGTCGATTTTTCAAGCACCGCTTTTGACATTGTCCTGTGGCTGTTTTTATATTTATTCTGGATCAGAGAAACGGATTCCAAACCACCTGCAACTGTGACGCTCATCTCTCCTACTAAAATGCTTTTTGCCGCCAGGCCAATAGCGATCATACCAGAAGAACACATCCGATCAATTTGCATTCCGCTTACCGAATCCGGCAAACCAGCCGCTATCGCACTGAGCCGACCAATGTTATAACTCTGCGTTCCCTGAGGTGTAGCCGCCCCCATAATCACATCATCAATATGTGCCGGGTCTATTCCTGCTCGTTTAACCGCTTCGTGAATAACTACGCCGCCAAGTACTGGTGCTTCAGTATTGTTGTAGGCGCCGCGATAGGCTTTACCAATAGGCGTTCGAGCTGTTGAAACTATCAGTGCATCACTCATACTTTTCCAAAATCCTTTTCCATACTTCGTTTATAACCTGCTAGTCGTAAAAGCGTGAGATGGTGTCAACTACACAGGCTGGACGTTCTTCGTCTTCGATTTCAACAACGATTCGCACAACTACTTGCACACTACCCGGCTTTGCTTCCCCCGAAATTAATTCACCAACACCGCGAATTCGTTGCGCGACTTTTACGGAATTAGGGAATCGAATTTTGTCGCAGCCATAATTCAGTCCCAAGCTGTAAGTTTTAACCAGTAACAGCTCAGGCAAGAATTTATTGGCCAGGGACAGAATAAGATAGCCATGTGCTATGCAGTCGCCAAATGGACCTTTGGCCGCACGTTCCGGGTCAACATGAATCCATTGGTGGTCTTCGCTTGCCTGAGCAAATTGATTGATTCTTTCCTGGCTGATAGCCATCCACTCGGTAGCACCAAGAGATCGTCCGACCTGCTGCAATAAGTCTCGAGGCTGTTCCACGCGTATCATGTTGCCCCCCTTTTTTTTGAATTGATCTAAGCTCTCTGACTTGAAACCGACACAATTTCGCCAGTCATATAAGAGCTGTAATCAGAAGCCAAAAACATCATTACATTGGCAACCTCCCATACTTCAGCTGCACGGCCAAAGGCTTCCTTACGTACAAGCTCTTCAAGTAATTCCACTGGTGTGGTTTTCTTCAAAAATTCATGCAAAGCAATGCTCGGTGAAACCGCATTGATACGCACCTGGTAGTCGGCTGCTTCCATCGCCGCACAGCGGGTTAGAGCCATCACTCCGGCCTTGGCGGCGGCATAGTGGGTTTGTTCCCGCTGTGCGCGCCAACCCAGTACGGATGCATTATTGATAATCACACCGCGCTTGCGTGCCTGCATCAGTGGTAATATTGCACGCATCATACGCATGGTGCCGGTCAGAGTGATATCCAATACTCTGGACCACTGTTTATCGGGCATTGCAACCAGTTTACATGTGCCGCCCAAACCGGCATTATTGATTAATACATCAACGCCACTATGTTGCTCTTCAGCAATTTTGATTAACAACTGTACATCGTCTTCACTGGTGACATCACAAAGTTGCCCGAATACCGGCGTATCCGGGTGGCTATTGCTCAATTGTTCCACTGCTTTGTATAAGCGACCCTCGTGCACATCACTGATTGTTAAACCTCTGCAATTTTCTTCAACAGCCCGTGTGGCTGCTGCAAATCCAATACCCGCACCAGCAGCGGCGGTTATCAACACTGACTTACCTGTCAGTAAGTGATGGCCCTGTACATAAGCAGGTGAATCTTTTACTGACATGGCTTCCTCTTCGATTTAGACCGCCGGTCTTGGTTCTTTGGGTAAACCCAGTGCGCGTTCAGCAATGATATTACGTTGAATCTGATTGGTTCCGCCATAAATCGTGTCCGAACGGGTAAACAGGAACAGCGTTTGCAAGCGGCTTAGGCCATAGCTTCCGCGCTCAACAACATTGGCATCAGGCCCCAGTACATCCACAGCCAAGTTGCCCAAGTTGCGATGCCAGGTTGACCAATAGAGTTTATAAGTCATCGATGCGCAATCCAGGCCTGCTCTAGTCGGTTCTGAAGACAAAGTACGCATCGCGTTATAGCGCATAATCTTCAAGCCCATATGTGCATCGGCAATACGCTGTCGGATGCTTGGGTCTTTACTGGCGCCATTGTGTCTGGCAAGGCGAACAATTGCCTGCAACTCGTTTTGGAACAACATTTGCTGGCCCAGTGTTGAGATACCGCGTTCAAAACCCAGTAATCCCATCGCGACCCTCCAGCCATCGCCTGGTTGTCCCACAATACAGTCAGTGGCGACCAGTGCGTTCTCAAAGAATACCTCGTTGAACTCTGAAGTGCCGGTAAGTTGTTGGATTGGCCTGACATCAATACCCGCTTGATCCATCTCGACCAGAAAAAACCCCAAGCCGTTATGACCTTTACTCCCCGGCTCTGTACGGGCAATAACAAAGCACCAGTCAGACACCTGCGCGAGGGATGTCCAGATTTTTTGACCATTCAAACGCCACACCTGTGCGATGGGATCGAACTCAGCCCGAGTACTGATATTGGACAGGTCGGAGCCTGCACCTGGCTCGGAATATCCTTGGCACCAAAACTCTTCGCCGCCAAGAATTTTTGGTAAAAACCGTTGCTGCTGCTGCTTGGAACCAAATGCCATCAATGTCGGAGCCACTAGGCCTTCACCAATATGTCCGGCACGTCCGGGACCACCCGCACGTGCATATTCCTCGTAAAAGATAACCTGTTGCTCGAGTGAGCAGCCGCGTCCACCAAATTCTCTTGGCCAGCCAATCCCTGTCCATCCGCCTTCTGCGAGCTTTTTCTCCCAGGTCACACGCTCAAGGAAAAGCATGTGCTCGTCTCCGGGTCCGCCGCGAAACCGAATCGATTCGAATTCGCCACTTAAATTATCCGCTAACCAGTCTGCTATTTCATGACGAAACACTTCATCCTCTGCGGTAAACCCAAGTTTCATGTGAAATCTCCTAAGGAGTGTCCCTTGAATAATCTCCCAGTTTCCTTGTATCAGACAAGTATGGTGTACAGCGTCATTTTGGAAATAAAGTATCAATCTAAAGAATGCAATCTACTCTTCAAATCAGCCGCATAATTCTTCCATCCAGTTTTTTAATCTTACTGAGTATTTTGTTGGTAGTTTATTGTCTCAATACAGTCCTTTACTGCAACTTGCATCGTCTGTGACTGAGCTGTACAGCGATTTTAAAATGATATGCTTACTCGCCAATGTATCAAGAGCGGTCAGTGTACAGGAGTCAGACGACGAGACATATTACCCAGTTACAAATCAATCCGTATAAATCCACCAGTTGTTTGACTGCGAATGATTGCAGGGAATTTATCGGATAACTGCGAATTTTCCTGCGCCGTATTATTTGTCAATGATCAATATTTATTTACTACTCTGATTTCAACTCAGTTCTTCTATAATGGGTATTGCTCGGGTCATCAGTCAGGGGTTGAGAGCTGGATTCGATATCATCATATTTAGGCTTTAACCCTTTTATTACTGCTTAACGACAGCGTTCCTGCTGGTTGAAAAAATGCAGGAATTAGAGCACTTTTGCGCTTGCATTACCGAAGAATAACCCCACAAGATAAAACTCTGTATTTCTAAAGATTCGATTATCACGGTTTTCAGGCACAGTGGGAAGAAAAAAATGCATTCAGAGTGCCTCTTATTAATTCGGCAGTTATGTAGTGATGGTATATTAAGCCAAAGCTCTATTTTACGCTTGCTTTCATGCATCACTATATAACTGCTGGGTGAATAAGTGTGTTTTATATCGGTGATTGTAACCCGCTTAGCCTATCATATTATTCTCTTAGTGTGGTGGCAGCTAACGCAACCACATACACTGTGGCTTATGCAAACCGCAGTTAGCGCTCATTCCTGCCTTGACAAAATGGTACACGAGGGGCTTGAATATCCAGATATTTTAAGATGAATGGATACTGCTTGTGCAACTTATTGATTTGTAATATTTTAAAGTCAGGCCTTACTAGTTGTCCAATAAATTCTTCAACGTAATATCCTTGTTCGCTAATTGCTCCGCATCCAGGGGTTTACCTTGGAGAATAAGTCGCTTGCCGAGCATAAACTCCTGAGGGCTGTTCACCGTGTCCACAGCCAGCAATTTACCCTCCTGAAGATAAAATGCAGAAAAGCTCCGGCTGCCCTTTATATCTCCACGTATCACCACATCAGTATAGCCATGTGAAAGGCCGGCGATCTGTAATTTCAGATTATATTGATCAGACCAAAACCAGGGTAGGGCGGCGTAGGGTTTTAGTTTGCCACATAATGTGTTGGCAACCACCGAAGCCTGGTCTTGAGCATTTTGTACGGATTCCAAACGTAATTGTCGTTGATAAATAAGGTTGTAGTGTGAGGTGCAGTCGCCTGCTGCTAAAATATTGGCGTCGTTAGTGCGTGCGTACTCATCAACCTTTATACCGTTATCAATATGCAGACCAGCCTCGGCTGCTAATTCGGTGTTGGGGATTATGCCAATGCCAATAATCACTATATCCGCTGGATATTCAGTGCCACTTTGACCTTTCACCGATACCACTGACTTTTTACCGGTTATGGCTTTGGCCTGTTCATTGGCTACAATCTGAACACCTTCTTCACGGTGTGTTCGAATAAAAAAGTCCGCGACCTGGGGGGCGCTGATCCGCTGTAGAATACTCGGAAGAGCTTCAAGTACGGTTACCTGCATGCCTCGCTTTCGCAATGCAGCCGCAGTCTCCAGCCCAATGTAACCTCCGCCAATTATTACAGCTCGTTTATCACTGCCAGTAAACGGCTTAATTTGCTGGGCGTTACTCAGATTGCGTAAATAAAATACCCCTTTTAAGTTGACGCCGGGGATATCGAGTTTGCGCACCCGTGCACCAGTGGTAAATACCAGTTTGTCATAATTGAGACTAGTGCCATCATTGAGAATCAGTTGTTTGTTGCCTCGATCAATGGAAGTTGCTGTCACACCCAAGGAGATACTGATATTACTTTTACGATAGACCTCAGGTGAGCGGATATAAATCTGTTCAAGGCTTTTTTTCCCGACAAGGTATTCTTTGGAGAGTGGTGGTCGGTGGTAGGGCAGATAATACTCATTGGAAATCACTGATATGGAACCAGCCCACCCCCTTTGGCGCAACATAGGGGCGAGTTGTGCTGCGGCATGACTTCCACCAATAATAATACACCTGTGCTTTGCGTCCATTGTTGTCGGGTTTCCTGTTGATAAAACAGTGTAACGAAGGGCGGCTCCGGCTTTATTGTATCCGGTATGTCATCTTTATAATAAAAACCGATACGTCGATTTTATTTGATTTTGCCGGCGAATCCTTATTATTCGCGATATCCCCTTGTTTTATTCTTCCAGATAGACTCACCCTGCTGATTCACTTCCCGATGCAAACTCCAAGGGGTGAATGTTATGTTGAGTACGGTATTACCCCGTGCCAATCCTCGTATTTTGATTTGCTGAGTCAGGCCCAGGATGTTGCTTCAACCAAATCTCTTTTCGATACGCTCTCGTACTTTCAGACCGGCACTGTACCCTACATTTCGATCGGTTCGTTTGCGGTTGGCCAAACCACCGCAGCACTGGTTTTATTGTGCTTTAAGTGTAAGCGCAGATTTTTGTTTCACTGCCCTTTGATTGCTTGGTGTTACGGACTTGTGGATCCGTTTTGGATTTATGAAGATCATTCCGGTGTTTCTCCCCATGACAATCGACCTTTTGGGCGCATCCTCTACCGATTGAATTCGAATTTTTTTATTTTGGACCAAAAGCTTGTCTGCTGAGCCTGAATCGTAATGCCAATGACATTGCGATGGTCTTCACAGAACAGGTTGTGTTTACGGGCTTTGGAAGCAATGTTAACAAGCAGTGCAGATTGTGTCTTGCTCCAACAGGAAGCGGGGTTTAAAGCCGGTTCGTGAAAGTACTCTTGTGCATGAATGGAAAGCCACCCTGCCTGTCCTCACTTCACTTTGGCGTGTGACTACTTGGCAGGCTGCGCTGATCCGAAAATTATGTACGCACAAACACCTGTGTTGCAGGTACTGACGGAGTGTGACCAGTTGGTAAGGGCCTGCCCCATTCTGAGCATTATGGGCATGCCAGCCTGGGCAACTAGTGGCAACGGGCGTAGCATCCGGGAGACGTCTGTCTCCAGTAGCGAAGGGCCGTTGCCCTGGCCAATGGCAATCGTTTCTGTGGCTGCTCCGACCAGGAAATCGGCTTCTGGAATGTGCGCGCGGTTGCTGACACATGCAATTCTCTTCTGCAAGGCATTGATTCTGAGCATTCTGTTAGCCTATTACCTAACTGCAAGGGATCTGGAAAACCTGGGTCTGGTGAAAAAAGTGTCATCCGTGACCTGACTGGCTGTGAACCCCATTGGCAGATACTGCTTCATCTCCGGTTAAAATGTGATCGATATACTAGAAGTCCAAAGCTCCTTGACCGGCGAAGCGCAGAGTGTGAAAAAGTAAAACGCTATTCAACGCCTAGTCATGCAGGGGTTTCAGAGGGAGATGAACATGACTGCGGGGATACCTCGAGTATCCCATCATAGAACCGTTGCGTGACACTATCGCCCGTGTCGAGTGCAACTGAACGAGTAACTGCTAACCTCAATGGATTTATACACCCGTTGAAGCCCAATCCGGCACCGTAAATCGATTGCGGGGCTATCTATAATGGGGACTGTCACCTTAAGCTGGGGGCAGTCACGTAGCATGCGATGGGAGGTATTATGGAAACTACCGGACACCACACCCTCAATGACCTTTTTGCGCAGTTGGGGTTGGCTTCAGATGATGCAGCGATTGACGAGTTTCTGATCGCTCACTACCTACACCGGCACGAGAAATTGGCGGCGGCCCCCTTTTGGACCCAAGGGCAGCGGGAATTTCTCGAGGAAGCCATCAGAGACGATTCCGACTGGTGTGTCGCTGTTGATGAATTGGATTCCCTGTTGCGCCACTGAAGCGTCCCAGTGCCGGAGCGGGCTCTTTTTCATAGGTTATACTACGCCAAATCCAACCAATCAAACCGGCGCCTGGGTGCCGGGCCTTTAGCGATATCCAATGGAAAAACCGCGTTTTCGAGCTGCCCTGCTGCGTCCCCGTTACTGGTTGACTTGGCTGCTGTTTGTACTTTGGTTCCTGGTGGCGCAGCTGCCCTATCGCTGGCAGTTGCATATGGGCCGCGGCATCGGCCGGGCAATGCTGAGATTTGCACCCAACCGCCGCACCATTGCTGAGCGCAATCTCGCACTGTGTTTCCCTGAGCTCAGCCAGGCCCAGCGCATGCATCTTCTGCACCGCAATTTTGAATCCAGCGGTATTGCCCTGATGGAAACCGGTATGGCGTGGTTCCGTTCGGCGCGATGGCTGCGCAGGCGCGTTGCTATTGAGGGCCTGGAGTCCCTGCAGGCTCTACAGGCAGAGGGGAGGGGAGTGCTGCTGATGGCCATGCATTTCACCACCCTGGAACTGGGAGCGGCCTTGATGGGCATGAGTATCACGCTGGATGGGATGTACCGGCCGCACAAAAACCCCGTTTATGACTATATGCAGCGCAAAGGGCGAGAGCGCCACACCGCCGATGGCTGTGTCTATCAGCGCAAGGATGTGCGCGGGGTATTGCGCGCCCTGCAGCGGGGGCGTGCGGTCTGGTATGCTCCGGATCAAGACTACGGGATCAAACAGGGGGTTTTCGCCCCGTTTTTTGGTGTCCCCGCGGCTACAGTCACCGGTACATCGCGGTTTGCCCGGGTTGGGCGGGCCGAGGTGGTACCCTATATGGTGATCCGCCTCGACGATGGTGGCGGGTATCGCCTGAAAGTTTACCCGCCCCTTGATCAGGTCCCCTCGGGAGACGAGCAGCGGGATGCGGTGCTGGTCAATCAGTTTATCGAGGCGCGTATCCGGGAAGCCCCCGAACAGTACATGTGGGTGCACCGCCGCTTCAAGACCCGACCGGAAGGTGCGGCCAATATTTATGAAGGTGTGCGTAAAAAGAAAAAGAAGCGCAGGCGCGTGGCCACCTAGTCGCACTGGCATAGATCCCGCGCCCTCAGTAACATACGGGTTCGATTCCGCTGTTTCAGGGCGCGCACAAAAATGAAGGAGTGAGGATGTTTACCGGCAGTATGGTGGCCTTGGCCACTCCAATGTATGCAGACGGAAGCCTGGACTGGGAAAGTTTGCGCAGCCTGGTTGAGTGGCATATCGAGCAGGGCACCCGCGCGCTGGTTGCCGTTGGCACCACGGGGGAATCCGCCACTCTCGATGTGCATGAGCACGTGGAGATGATCCGGCGTGTTGTGGATCAGGTGGCGGGGCGCATCCCGGTGATTGCGGGGACAGGTGCCAACTCCACCACGGAGGCTGTCGACCTCACGGAAAACGCCGCCCGATGTGGCGCTGACGCCTGTCTGTTGGTGACGCCTTACTACAATAAACCGAGCCAGGAGGGGCTGTACCAGCACTACCTGGCCATCGCCAGAGCGGTGGCAATCCCGCAGATCCTCTACAATGTGCCCGCCCGCACGGCTGTCGACATGCTGCCTGACACAGTGAAGCGCCTGGCGACCATCGATAATATTGTCGGCATCAAGGAAGCGACTGGTGATTTGACGCGCGCCAGGGAGTTATTGGATATCCTGCCGGAGGGGTTTGCCGTGTACTCCGGTGATGACAGTACCGCTTTGGAGCTGATGTTGATGGGGGGACACGGCGATATCAGCGTGACTGCCAATGTAGCGCCCGCTGCGGTTGCCCAGATGTGCGAGACCGCCCTGGCTGGCGATGCTGCCACTGCGCAGGCCATTGATCAGCGCATCCAAATATTGCACAAAGTGCTGTTTTTGGAGTCCAACCCGATACCGGTGAAATGGGCGCTGCGGGAAATGGGGCGTATAGACGGGGGAATTCGTCTGCCACTGACCAGCCTTTCTCCCCAGCACCATGCTACAGTGCGCGAAGCCCTGCGCAGTGCCGGCATACTCTGAACCCGCGAATTGAGAACGAATCAGGATAAGCTTTCATGAACAAATTGACCGTTGCAGCCGCGCTCTGTATTTCCAGCCTTACCCTGGCCGGCTGCGGTGTATTCGGCAACGATGGCTATTTCCGTGACCGCAGCAACGACTATCAGCAGGCCGATAGCCTGCCGCCACTGCAGATGCCCGATGGCATCACTGCCAAGCACCAGGAAGAACTCTACGAGATTCCCCAGATTGCCGGAGACGAACTGGCAGAGGGGGATTTTGAAGTGCCCAGGCCCCAGGCCCTTTCCATCAACGCGAGCCTGGACAGGGTTAAAATTCAAAAGTTGGGCAGTAACCGCTGGGTGCTGGTGTCCCAGCCGCCGGAGGAAGTCTGGCCGCAACTGCACTACTTCCTGCGCACTTCGGGTCTGCGTGTGGAAATGTCTGATGCCAGTGCCGGTATTTTGGAAACCGCCTGGATGACGTTCAATGAAAGCCCTGACACCAAGGACAAGTACCGGCTGCAGATTGAAACCGGCGTACAGCCGGATACCACGGAAATCCATGTGCGCCACCTGTCCACGCCAGCGGAAGCACCGGTGGGTGGCACGGTGAACTGGCCTCAGCGCTCCTCGAGTCCCGAGCGTGAAGGCTGGATGATTGACGAGATGTCCACTGCCCTGGCGACTGATACTTCCGGTGCCTCAGCCTCTTTGGTGGCCCAGGCCATCGGTGGCGATACGGTCAAGGTGCGGCTGCGTGAACCGGTTGGTCTCGAGCCCTATATCTCTATGGGACTGGAGATGGAGCGGGCCTGGGCGACAGTGGCCCATGCGGTCAATGCAGGCGCCTATCGCCTGCACCGCGAAGATTCCGATATCGGGCTCTTTTACGTGACCTACGATGAGGACCGAGAGCTGGCCAACAGTGAGGAAGAGGGCGGAGGCTGGTTCTTCTGGAACAGCGGAGATAAAGAAGACAAACTGGCGGACAGTGCAGATCAGGTGACTCTGCAACAGATCCTCGCCGGTATCGATCCGGATGCAGAGGTTGAATCTCCTTTATTCAGGGAAATTAAGGGACTGGGTGTGGGGGCGAGCCCTGATGAGGCATATCCCGGTTATCTGGTTGTTATACGGGGCAATGACGACGAGATTGAAGTGCGCATTCGCGATACACGCGGTCAGCCCCTGTCCAGGGCCAAGGCTTCCCAACTGTTGCTTTCTATCCAGCAGAACCTGATTTAAATGGGCCTGCGCTTCGCTTCCCTGGGGAGCGGCAGCAGGGGCAACGGCACCTTGGTCGCCAGTGGCGGCCACTGTCTGTTGGTGGATTGTGGTTTCACCATTAAGGAAACCAAGCGCCGTATGGCGCGGCTGGGCATATCCCCATCAGATCTCTGCGCAATACTGGTCACCCACGAGCACAGCGATCATTTGTCTGGCGTAGCGCCGCTTGCGCGCAAGTACGGACTGCCGGTTTTCCTGACCGCCGGAACTCTCCGCGCCCGCAGTATCGGCAGGTTGCCTCAGGTGCACCTGATTGAAGGGCACCAGCCGTTTACGGTTGCCGATATTCAGGTTACCCCAGTGGCTGTACCCCATGATGCCCGTGAGGCTGCGCAGTTTGTTTTTCGCAGTTGCGGCTGCAGTCTCGGGCTATTGACCGACCTGGGCACCGTGACCCCCCATGTGGAGAGGCATTTTGGTGACTGCGATGCACTGGTTCTGGAGACTAATCACGACCCCAAGATGCTGGTCCAGGGCCCCTATCCCCCCCGCTTGAAACAGCGCGTCGGTGGTGCCTATGGGCATCTGAGCAACCAGCAGGCTGCCGGCTTTCTGCAGAGGGTGGGCCATCAGCAGCTCCAGCACCTGGTGCTTGCACATATCAGTGAGAAAAATAATCGATTGGCACTTGTCCAAGAGGCGCTGGCAGACGCTGTTGCTGGTGCGGGGAACTGCCTCTTTGCCTGTCAGGAGGCAGGTTTTGGCTGGCTTGCTGTTGAGAGTCGTGGTTAACTCCCCCGCCTCCTGAATCAATGGTCATTTTGTGCCCCACTAAGCAGCAGCTCTTTGGCTCTGAACGGGTTTGTTTATCGTTGTAAATTGAGAGGGGGAAGAGTATGGAAACACTCTTTGTTTACTTTCTCGTGGGGGCTGTGGCGGGCACCATCGCCGGCCTGTTCGGGGTTGGTGGTGGGCTGATCATAGTTCCGGCACTGGTACTGGTTTTTACCGCCATGGGTATTTCCCCGGACATCCTCACCCACATGGCGGTGGGCACTTCACTGGCGACGATTGTGGTCACCTCAATCAGCTCGGTGCGCACGCACCATCAGAAGGCCGCCGTGGATTGGCGGGTTTTTGGGGTAATGACGCCCGGAATACTCCTGGGCTCCTGGGTAGGGGGCATGACAGCAGAACGCCTTTCCGGAGCCTGGTTACAACTGCTTATTGGTGTTTTTGCTATCTTGATGGCCGTCCGTATGTGGCTGAGTGGTCTGCGCCATGGCGGTGTTTCAGAGGGCTCTGGTAGATTGCCCGGCCCTCCTGTACTGATGACTGCGGGCGGGGTTATCGGCTGGGTCTCGGCAATATTTGGTATTGGTGGCGGTGCGCTGACGGTGCCCTTCCTATCCCGCTGCCAGGTAAACATGCAGCGTGCCATCGCCACTTCCGCTGCCTGTGGCCTGCCCATTGCGGTTGCCGGTGCGCTGAGCTTTTCGGTGCAGGGCTGGAACAATACGCTGTTGCCGAGGTGGAGCAGTGGCTATATTTACTGGCCCGCTTTTTTCGGTATCGTGCTGGCCAGCACTTTTTTCGCCCGCTTTGGCGCCATACTGGCCCACCGCCTCCCCGCACGATTGTTAAAACACTGCTTTGCGGCGTTGTTGTGCGTGATCGGATTTCGCTTTATGTGGCTGAACATTGGCCGTTTCTTATAGGGAAGAACAGGTGGACTGTCTGTCATTGGCCGTCTGCACCCACCCTGCACGATAGGTGAAGATCCCATCGCCACTGTGGTTGGGGGAATGGGGTTTTATACCTAAAGAGTCATGGTGTGCGGATGTACTCTGTTGATGAAATGTCCGAGAAGAACCTTCTGGGTGATTAAAAAAAGCCGCTGCTGCAGGCAGCGGCCTGTCTTATTTTCACTCCAGACCCGCAGTAAGGTTCAGTGGGGCCGTCTCCTTACACCGTTCTGGCGGTGGCTTCAGCGGGTGCTATTTGAGACTCCTCCCCAAGACTCTCCCAGTGTTTTGACTTCAGGCTGATCAGCGCGAGGATAATGCCGATGCCGATAGTGAACAGGCTGATCTGCAGGTAAAGATTTGGCATTTCAGAGATATTGTTCGGATCGAAGTGTCCCGCCAACAGGCCTGAGAAGATGTTGCCGATGGAATAGGTCAGTACGAATACGCCCATCATCTGGCCGGCGAAGCGGCGAGGGGACAGTTTGCTGACGGCACTCAGGGCCACCGGGCTCAGGCACAGCTCGCCAACGGTGTGCAGGAAGTAAGTGGTAACCAACCAGTATGGCGCTACTTTCAGACCCTCGGCGGCATATTGGGCGGCAAAGAACATCACCAAGAAACCGCTGGCCATAATGATCAGGCCGATGGCACATTTCAGGTTGTAGGAGGGGGTCATCATGCGCTTGCCCAGGTTGATCCACAGCGCAGCAAAGAAAGGGGACAAGGTGATGATGAACAGTGAGTTGAGATTTTGAAACCAGGTCGCCGGTATCTCAAAGGCACCGATCAGGCGGTCGGTATAATCGCGGGCGAACAAGTTGAGAGAGGATCCGGCCTGCTCGAAACCCGACCAGAAAAAGGTGGAGGCTACACAGATTAGGAACAGGGCCCACAACTTCCTTTTTTCTGACCCGCTCAGCTTGCCACGGAAATAGATGAAGCCGAAATAGGCGAGGAAAGTCAGGGTAAAGGCCACAGCTACGTACTGGGCAGCTGTGACCGGATCGATGGTGATGACGCCCTGCATAGTCAAGCCGGTGATCAGTGCAACAGCAACTAAAGCGGCACCGATGATGCGCCAGGCCAGCCTGGTTTTATCCGCTGGCATGGGGTTTTCCGGTTTTAAGCTGGCATCACCCAGGTTGCCGATGGTCCTGCGGTACTGAATCAGGCCGATGGCCATACCGACCGCCGCGGCACCGAATCCCCAGTGCCAGCCGATATTCTCACCGAAGTATCCACAAATGGTGGAACCGAGCACGGAGCCGATGTTGATGCCCATATAGTAGAGGGCGTAACCACTGTCGCGACGCACATCTTCGGGTTGATAGAGGTGGCCCACCAGGGCGCTGATATTGGGTTTGAGCAGTCCGGTCCCGGATGCAACCAGGATCAGGCCCAGAAAAAAAGTGTTGTCACTGGGGATCGCCAGCACGATATGGCCACACATGATAATGATGCCGCCATACCATATAGTGCGCTGCCCACCGAGCAGGCGGTCTGCGATCCAACCGCCGGGCAGGCCGAGAAAGTAGACCGCACCAGTGTAAAGGCCGTAGATGGCGGCTGCAGCGGCAACGGTGAAGGCAAGGCCCTCTTCCTGAAGGCTGGCGGTCATAAACAGTACGAGTAGGGCACGCATACCGTAATAGCTCATCCGCTCCCACATTTCGGTGAAGAACAGCGTGGAAAGCCCTTTCGGGTGACCAAAGAAGCCACCGCTAGTCTGGTGTGTATTCGACGACATAAGCTGAAGTTCCAGTTGTTATAGCTTTACTCAAGCATACCTTGGCCTGCCAAGATGCTCACGGATTCAGGGGCATATGAACGATTTCGGTCCATTGGCCTGGCAATCCAACCAGACCCTGGAAAATGATTCCACTTTCCCGTTGTAATTGACGATGGAGGTCTCGGCCACGCAGCAGTTTCCTTTACCATACCTTCTCGGGTTGGCCCGCTCTGCAGTGGTGCTGGCAGCCCGGCCTACAAGGCAGCTTGCGAAGTGTAACAGTTGCGAGTGCAGCAGGCGACTCGTTACAACTGCAACCAAACCGGTCATCGCATTGCTATTCACAAGCGGTCGGAAAAATGCTAAGCGCCCAAGTAGGGTGCTCCGACCAGGGAAACCACAATGAGAAAGGCCCTGGTACTTTTGATCCTCATAATGCTTATGGGCATTTTAGGGGCCTGCGCTGGCCAGTCATTTACGGAAAAACCGGCAGAAGTTGCGGTGGAACACTTGCTGTCTGGTGCTGCGATCTTTGGCCGGCCCGTGCACGCCGCTGAATTACCTCGAGACCCGGTGATGACACTAACAGCGGAGATGCGCCGGTTTCTCGCAGATATTGCTCTGGGTGCATCGCCACAGAAACGCTTGACATCGCTGATCAAAGCGTTTGAAACGCAGAAGTTCCATGTTGAATATGATCAAACCACAACGCTGACTGCCGCGCAGACTTTTCATAATCGGCGTGGTAACTGCCTGTCATTTACCCTGATGATAGTGGCGATGGCGCGGGAGCTGGGTGTCGAGGCCTCCTTTAACCAGGTCTCGGTTCCCCCGGTCTGGAGTCACGAGGAGGCCCAGACTTTTGTGGTCTACCGCCACGTCAATATGGTTTCGGAAGGTCCCCGTGGCCGCCGCGTGATAGACTTCAATCTGGCCGCTTATGATCCCGCCTACCGCCAGCGCAGGTTGGAAGACACCAGTGCGTTCTCATTGTATTACAGCAACCGCGGGGTTGAGCTTATGCGTGCGGGCAAGGGCGAGAAAGCCTTTTTGTATCTGCGCAAGGCTCTGGAACTGCGCCCCAGAAAAAGTGATCTGTGGGCCAACCTGGGGGCGTTTTACAGCCATTTTGGCCATTACTCTGAGGCGGAACAGAGTTATCGTCAGGCCCTGTATTTCAATAATATCCATCTGGTGGCCATGAGCGATTTAGCGCGCTTGTACCGTTTCAGTGGTCGTGAAAGACTGGCCGATGCCTATGCAGCGCGCGCGCCACCATCGGGAGCGAAACCCCTACTACCTGTATTACCAGACACGCGACGCCTATGAGCAGGGAAAATACACGCGGGCTGAGAAGCGTTTGCGCCGCGCTATTTGGCATCATGATGACCACCGTTTCCATTTCCTGCTGGGGCTGACAAGATTTCAGCTGGGGCATATGGCCGCATCCCGCAAGAGCTTTAAGGAGGCCTTTTCCCTGGTGGGTAGCCCATATGCAGCCAGTGCTTATAAACGCAAATTAGACTTGCTGCTGGATGGTTTTGTCCAGACCAAACCTGCCACCTCTCCCTAATGGTTGTGCATCCTGATGCTGTCGGACAATTCCACTTATGGGATTCAACTGGCTATAAATACCATTTACTAGATATAAAGGGAGTTAGGCTGTAAAGAATTACAACCAGTCAAACTGATATGCCCCTTCTTACCAGAAGCTCACATACTGGATTTAGCTAGGATCGTAACAAATGGGAACCTTTATTGTCACTCTATGGCCTTTCAGGTATTGCGAATGAGGCTTCATAATCTAAAAACCCGCTGGGTGGAAGATACGGCTTACCACTGGAAAAATGTTTGAAAGTCCGCCATAGCTGCACACAGTCTGCTATTCCTAAAGGGGTAGCTCTTTAACTCTGACAGGTATTACAATCAAAATGTTTGCGTTATGGCTGCTGCTGAGACATTGTGTCGCTGAAGCCATGCTGAAAGGCTCTTTAGTAACTGTTCAAGCAGCGGGGGCTGACTGGACACTGAAGAACAGGTTTGCTCAGCGTATCCTTGCGCGCTGGCCGATTGCAGCGCTCGACACCGGCGTTCTGCTGCTGTGGTCCACCCGATACATAATACACAGGTATTTGGGTGTTGGAGGTAAGGTGCAATTGCAGGCTGTTACTGTTTGCCTGGAGAGTGCAAGCGCTGGCTATAGAATTAGAATTGGCCAAGTGCTGCGGAATTAACCCTGATCGGACCTGTATTGGTGCATGAATGGTTATGAAGTGTGGCGATACCAGCCACGAGTTGAGTACTTTGCGGATGATGGAGCGATACTATCTGAAGTAGGGGTAGTGCGGAAATGATGGGTTAGACACACTGGCTGAGACGCTGAGGATGGCATACTGAGTATATAGTGGGTTTGACAATAACATCCTAACATGACTAAAATGCCGTAGTAAAAAAGCTTAATAAAGAAAAATGCCTCATTTGATTACAAAAATAGGAATTTGCCTTAATAAATTGTTTAGTATTGTGACTTTTTACTTGTCAATGTCTAAATCCAGAATCAGCACTATCTGGAGTGGGTGAGTAACCTGTCGAGAATGCCATTGCGACTTTTTTAAAAAATTGAGGTATTTTTTACTCTAGCCGTCATGGAAGGTGTTGGGAGGAGTCAGGTTACTTTGGGGGTGACCGCTTCCGATTATCGCCTTTCATGGCAAAAGACTATAAATCCAACGATTAAGAGAGGATTAACAATGAAAAAGAACCTTTTGTCTGTAGCTGTAAAGGGGGCTTTGGGCTTCAGCGCAGCTGCGATTATGGTTCCGGCTATGCCTGCTTTCGCTCAGCAAGATGCGGAAATGGTAGAAGAAATTGTCGTTACTGGCTCTCGAATACAACGTGATGCAAACGAAGTAAGCGTTAGCCCGGTAACTTCTGTAAATGCGGAAGATTTTAAAGCGACTGGCGTTGTTCGAGTGGAAGACCTAATCAATGACTTGCCACAAGTAGCTGCCACCCAGACTGCAGGTCAAGCTAATGGGGCCACTGGTACAGCCACCGTGGATCTGCGCGACCTTGGTTCAGAGCGCACTCTGGTGCTGATTGACGGCCGCCGTATGCCAGCAGGTTCTCCGATTTCTGGCGGTAGCTCCGCTGACTTGAACCAGATTCCTGGCGCTCTGGTAGAGAGAGTAGAAGTACTCACAGGTGGTGCATCTGCCGCGTATGGATCTGATGCGATCGCTGGTGTTGTGAACTTCGTAATGATGGATGACTTCGAAGGCGTACGCTTCGAAACCCAGACCAGTGTTTACCAACACAATAATGATAATAGCCGCATGCAGAATCTAGTCACATCCTCTGGCTATGATGTGGCGGATGGCAACCAAACAGATGGAAAAATCAACGACTTCTCTATGATTATGGGTGCCAACCTGGATGACGGCCGTGGCAACGTCACTGCTTACGCCAACTATCGTAAAATCGATGCTGTTCTCCAGTCTGACCGCGACTATAGTGGTTGCGCTCTCGGTATCAGCATACCTGACCCGGATACCGTCACTGGCATCCCAACTTCTGACGACCTGAGAGATGAATGCGGGGGCTCTGGCACTCTGCCCAGCGGGCGATTTACTCTGTTTGATGGTGTGAACGACTACACTGTTTCCGGCAATGAGTTTGTGCCTTGGGATGAGCAACTCTACAATTACGGCCCATTAAACTACTTCCAACGCCCAGATGAGCGCTGGACCATGGGCGTATTCGGTCACTATGACATCAGCGAAAATGTCACTGCTTACACTCAGCTATCTTACGCTGATGATCGCACCGTTGCGCAGATTGCACCATCTGGTAACTTCTACGAAACTAGCAGTATCAATTGTGACAATCCGCTTCTGTCCGATCAACAACGCGATTTAATCTGTACGAGTGCCGGGCTGGGCCCAGAAGACGACGCCCCCTATTTTATTGGTCGGCGTAACGTAGAGGGTGGTCCACGGCAGGATGACCTCCGCCACACCACCTTCCGTGGTGTATTTGGCTTGCGTGGCGATATCAATGAGACCTGGTCTTACGATGCTTACGCTCAATACGCCGAAGTGAGTATGGAGGAAACCTACCTCAATGATATGTCCAACACCAATATCCGCCGCGCCCTGGACGTGGTCACCGATCCGGACACTGGAGACGCCGTGTGTCAATCGGTTCTCGACGGTACCGATCCGAACTGCGTGCCCTGGAACATCTTCCAAGAGGGCGGCGTCACTCAGGAAGCGCTTGACTATCTAATATTGCCACTGTTCGCACGCGGCACTACTGAGCAGGAAATCTATTCTGCATACGCAACTGGTAACTTAGGTGACTACGGAGTGAAACTGCCGACTGCCGATAGTGGCGTCGCAGTGGTTATAGGAGCTGAAACTCGCCGTGAAGCTCTGACCTTCAATCCCGATAGTGGCTTCCAATCGGGCGATGGGGCCGGTCAAGGTGGCTCAACTCTGCCGGTAAGTGGCTCCCTCAGTGTTAAGGAGTTTTTCACAGAAGCCAATATCCCAGTACTGAGTGGTTTGCCTGGTGCTGAGTATGCAGGCCTTGAAATTGCCTACCGCTATTCCGATTACGATACTGGCGTCACTACCGATACCTACAAGTTCGGCCTCGACTGGCAGCCAATTTCCGATGTCAGGGTCCGTGCCAGCTTCCAATCTGCTGTTCGTCACGCCAACATTCGTGAGCTTTTTACCGGTCAAGGCCTCGCTCTGTTTGACATGAACGTCGACCCTTGTGGTGGGCCATCACCTAAGGTTACATTAGAGCAATGCGCCCGGACGGGGGTAACCGCAGATCAGTACGGTAACATCCCGAACTCACCAGCCAATCAGTACAATTATCGGCAGGGTGGTAACCCGGACTTGGCTCCCGAAGAGTCCGAAACCATTTCTGCTGGCATTGTCTTTACGCCAAGCTTCATTGACGGTCTAAATGTGAGTCTGGATTACTTCAATATCGATGTAACTGACGCTATTGCTTTTGTAGATCCACAAACTTTACTCAACCAGTGCTTAAGCACTGGTGATCCAACCTTGTGTGGTAAAATTAATCGCGACTCGAATGGTAGCCTATGGCTTCCAGACAGCTATATAGAGTCTATTAATACCAACATTGGCTTCTTTGAAACGGCCGGTTTTGATATTAATGCCAGCTATGGCTTTGATCTCGCCTCTATGGGGTTTGTAAACCTAAACTACATTGCTACTTATTTAACCAAGTGGGACCAACAAGAGATCCCAGGCGCTGAAGTAGAGGACTGTGTGGGTCAATGGGGCGGCTCCTGTGGAACTCCCACCCCGGAATTCGTCAGCACTTTGAGAGCTACTTGGGCTACTCCGGTTGGGGTTGACGTGACTGCTGCCTGGCGTCACTTTAGTGATGTAAATGACACCAATACCGTTGGTGTTGAGGATGCTAATGGTGTAATTCACACCGTTGATGTCAACCAGGACTTCGATGCAATCAATTACTTAGACCTGTCTGCTTCCTGGGCAGCTACAGAGAGCGTAGTGATTCGTGGAGGTATCAATAATATTACTGGTGAAGAGCCTCCACTGACCGCAAACGCAGGGGCAGGAATTTTTGGAAATGGTAATACATTCGCAGGCATCTACGATGCTTTGGGTCGTTATGCCTTCCTGGGCTTAACCGTAGATTTTTAACTCTTTTGCCATATTGGCCATATGAATAAGCGCGTCACTTTTGCCGCGCTTATTCACATTTTCTTTATTGACATTAACAGAAAATACCCTATGGCTATTTCAAAAGCCCTTTCCAGGGGCCTGCCCTGTGGATGACCTCCGCTTTGAATAAGCCATTGATGGTTTCTGCCAGTGCGTTGTCATAGGAGTTGCCAATGCTGCCGACATTGTTTCCTGACAGAGAAATCTTCTGCAAACTGGCTACCCGTTTGGTACCGACGTAGAGTCTTGAAGTGCTGCTCCCGACACAGACAAATAACGGGGTAAGGGGAAGTTGTGTCCAACGCAGCCTAAATCGAACAAAATCTGTTCGAAGAGGATAAATTGCCAGCAAAAGTCAGCAGTTCCAGCACCACTCAGGCCGAAAGCATAAAATGCTGCGGTGTGAAGCTGGCCGTGCAAAATCTGGGCTAGCTCATCCGGGATAGTCGCAATGCAGCGTTTGCCTCTTCGGACGCCTTCCAGCTGTAGCACCTTCATCAACCGTTCAACTGTGCATCGGGCGACCTTTACATCCTCTCGGTTAAGCTGCTTCCAGATCTTGCGAGCACCATAGACGTGAAGGTTTTCTTCGAAGACCCGCTGGATCTCAGATTTCAGCTCATCGTCACGTTGAGCGCGCACACAGCGTTGCTCTGGATTGGCCTGTAGATGCTTGTAGCGGTAGAAGGTCGACGGTGTAATCGGCAGAACCTCACAGATTGACTCGACACCGTGCGCCTCACGCTCCAGTTCTTTGAGACGGGCTGCGTCACTGCTGGTGGTGCCGGGCTTAGTACCATTGTCGACTTCCATCTTGTTGACCCATGATCGTAGGGTCTCGGGTGTGCAGCCGATCTTGGAAGCGATAGATGTAATCGCTGCCCAGCGTGATTGATGCTCGTGCTCGCCGGTCAACACCATGCGAACTGCGCGTTCCCGTACTTCGGGGGAGTATCCAGGTCGTTTGCTCATTGGTTAATTCTCTCAAGAAAGTTAGCCTCCGAGAAACCCGGGGGGATTCACAGTACGCACAAAGAGAGGACAGCCTTCTCAGGGAGCGCCATGCGCTGTGGGTTGCGGACCGTGCCTATGTGGACATGCCCTTCTGGGACAGCCAGTATCGACGCCTCCGACAGACCGTCATTACCCGCCTGAAAGACAACCTGATCATCGAAGAGAGAAAGGCTCTGGACTTTGAACAGGACATAATCAACGAAGGGGTGCTATCGGACGAGGAAGTGACGCTCTCAGGTGCGTTGGTGACTGATTCAATACCAGACACCGGATGGACACAGCTTCGAGTTTCTCACCAACGAAATGGAGCTGGCGCCCGGTATGGTGGCGTTTCTATACTTGCGCCGCTGGGATGAGGAAAAATGCTTCGACACCTGGAAGAACGATTTTGCAAGCAGTAAGGCATGGAGCAAGAGCATAACCGGATTGACGGCTCAGGCCTGGGCGGCGATCATGACATCGCTATTGTTGCTGATGTTCGTGCACCGGCGTCAGGACAGCTGGCAGATGGGTGATGAAAAAAGCCTCAAGAAGCAGTCCGATCGCATTGACCAGAAATACATCAAAGAGGGGCAGCGTATTCTATGGTACGCGTTCTTCTATCGCGCGACATCGAAAGTCAGCCGACAGATGATTCGATTTTTAAAAAACTGTTTTTGCAAGATAGCCTCTGACAGGCTTTATGAGAGGCAGCTAAGACCAATGCTGCAAGCATACCTATGAATATGGCCGGACACCGTTGCTTTGATAGATATCCTCATGCTGCTCTTTCTTTTCCTGTTCTTATGGCAATCAATCGGCTATACACCGTGATACTGCTGTCCCAGTATCGATAGATCGCAGTACGAGTCTGTTATTGCTGTGATCAAACCAGTTGTCGGGTAAAAGCCAAGCAGATTAGCGAATCCAAACTGTGAATTTTGGGGCGATTCTATTGCCACCAACTGTTAGGATGGCACATTAGTCTGCCACATAGACGGAGTGTACATTGTGACCCAGTTAACAACTGGACTACCCCTTTGGCTTTGGTGCCTGCCGGGATTTTTTATACTGTTCCTAGCCCGGGGTCCTGCTCACAGAGTTATCTACGCGCTGGTACGTTTCTGCTCCCGCATTTTGAGGCATGCTGCCAATGCACTGGACGTGACGGAAAAGCGCCTGGTTCAACGCAACCGGGAGATAGGCTTTGTGGTCGCAAGAGAGGACACAGAGCGCCGGATCGAAAGGGAATTTCAACTTATCACGGGCACCATACAGCGTGAGTTGGCGCAGTATCCAGCATTGCATCGCCGGCTTGTGGAACAAATGAACGCTGTCGATGAGGATTATGCAAGCAGTGCAGAAGTGCCTCCACAGCCCTCCAATTGGCAGCGGGCTGTGCGCTCGGTAGCGGAAATTCCCCTGCAGGACGACGCTGTGGTAGCGGATGTACTGGACACGATTCACTATTCCATGCGCAGGGCGGAATCCAGGGCGCTCGAGTCCTATCGGGAGTCCACCCGTGTGCGCCACCAGTTGTTGAGGCGGATGTTGCCCAAATGGCGGGCTATGCTGACGGTGCTTGAGCGTATCAACAAGAATGTGGAATCCGTGATTCTGAGGGCCAAGACGCTCGATCGTCTTATGCTGAAGTACGAGGAAATTCTGCAAAAGAATGATCGCAGCCTGCGTATGCTTTCGGCCTCGTCTTTTACCCGTTTTTTGATTGCCGCCTTCGCTGTCGCTGTGGCTGCGGGCGGTATACTGGTAAATTTCCAACTCATTGTCCGTCCTGTCACCGAGGTACTCGGAGGTACTGCTTTTCTCGGCGAGTATGCCACGGCGGAAATTTTTGCCTTTGTGATGATTTTCATACAAGTCAGCCTTGGCCTTATGGTGATGGAGTGTCTGCAGGTGACGCGGCTGTTTCCCACCCTTGGCTACTTAGCAGACAGGATACGTAAACGCCTGCTTTGGGCCGCTCTGCTTTTGTTGTTTCTGTTTGCAGGCGTAGAGGCGAGCCTGGCCTTTTCCAGGGAACTGTTGGTGCAGCGGGACCCGCTGTTGACGGGGGTTGTTGGGCAGAGCGCATCAGCCTCGGCAGATTCGGGCTTACCCTGGGCACTCACCCTGGCGCAGATGGGGCTCGGTTTTCTCCTGCCATTGATTTTGGCCTTCACGGCAGTTCCCCTGGAGCAATGTATTGTGTCAGGGCGCATGGTCTTTGGGATGTTTCTGGTATTTCTGTTGCGGGTGTTGTCGCAGTGTGTACGCTTGCTTGCCAAAGTCTCACTGCAGGTCGGTATTTTGTGCAACCGGGTCTACGATCTGGTCATTTTTCCGCTTCTGTGGTTGCAGACTTTTTATTTGCGCCGGCGTTGGGAAAAGCGGGCCGCTGCCCTTGGTGCAAAAACTGTGGCAGATCGAATCGGGGAATACAAAGACAGCTCCTCTGCGCAGTCTGCCAGCAAGGCACAGCCTGTGGCAAAAGAAGTATAAGTTGTGTGATGGGAAAACAGCGTCTTCGAAGCCTGTTTTCCTGCATCTCCACATCGTGAATAATTGGATCTATTGGTACAAAATGACGGTGATTCATGTTTCTGTGGCTTGTTTTTTGCCTCATATTGATCGTGTTGCTGCTCTATGCCTGTTCCGGACCGGCACCGAAGTCTGCCCTGTCCCTTCCTGAGGACAGGGGGCCTATGGTGATTGCCCATGGCAACGATTGTGGCAACGGACTCTATCCCGGTAATACGCTGTTGTACTTACACAAGATGGTGGAGCTGGGAGTTGATGGAATTGAAGTGGATCTGTGGCTGACTGCCGATGGGCACTTGGTACTGATGCACGACCCGGATCTGGAAGCGTTTTCAGATGGGCGCGGCGTTGTTGGTGACTTGACTCTGGCGCAGTTGCGCGAGTTGAACATCGCCTATCACTGGACCCGCGATGGAGTGACCTATCCATTCCGAAGTCATTCCCTGGGTATTGTTACCCTTGAGGAAGCATTGCAGGCGGTAGGGGATACTTTGCTGATCCTGGAATTGAAGAGTACTCAAGTCCGCGCTGCACAGGTTTTGAGCCGGGTACTGCAGCGCACCAGCAAGCACAATCAAGTGATAGTGAGTTCTTTTCATCGGGGTGTAATCCGGGCGTTCAGGCGTTTGAGCCCGGATACGGCGACTGGTGCGGTGACTGATGAAGCCATACTGTTGTATGTGGCCCAGCTGTTCCGCGCAGAAAATCTGCTCTCGCCCCGCTACCAGACTGTGCAACTGCCTATGAATCATTTCGGTATTGAGGTGGTCACCACAGGCACCTTGCGCGCGGCCCGCAAACTGGGCCTGCATCTATCGGTGTGGACAGTGAACGGGCGAGCGGATTTGCAACACTATATCAGTTTGGGTGTGGATGGTATTGTAACCGACCGGCCGGACTTATTGATGGCTATATTGTCCGGTTCGGGCCCAATGAAAGCATCACAACCATTGAACCAGACCCATTGACAATAACAACAGAGAGCTTCCTATGAAACAGTTGGCAGGTTTTGCAGCGTTGGCAGTATCACTGCTCTGCGCGCCAATTTTCGCAGAAGACCGCTTTGCCAAGGTAGAAATCAACAGTATTCCGGTGGCAGGTAATGTCCATATGCTCACGGGCGCTGGTGGCAATATCGCCGTATTGGTGGGGAGAGACGGCACCTTTATGGTGGACGACCAGTATGCACCATTGACTGCCAAAATACAGAAGGTGCTGGCGGGCTTGGCAGAGCAGCCCCTGCGATTTGTCATCAACACTCACTGGCACGGTGACCATACCGGAGGCAACGAAAACCTGGGGAGTAGCGGCGCCATGATTGTGGCCCATGAAAATGTGCGCAAGCGCTTGAGTACCGAGCAGTTTATCGAAGCCTTTAAAAGCAAGGTGATGCCCTCACCGCCGGCAGCACTTCCGGTGATTACCTTTACTGATGCGACTACATTTCACTGGAATGGCGACAGGGTGCGGGTACAGCATGTGGGGCCTGCCCACACCGATGGAGATTCCATTGTCTATTTCACTGAGGCCGATGTCCTTCATATGGGGGACATCTACTTTAACGGTACCTATCCCTTTATCGATCTCTCTTCTGGTGGCTCGGTGGATGGGATGATAGAAGCGATGGATATGGCCCTGGCCATGACCGGTGAGAAAACCAAAATTATTCCCGGTCACGGGCCCCTGAGCGATCCCGCAGAGTTGAAGCAACAGCGGGATATGCTGGTTAAGTTGCGAGGTCGTATACAGAAGCTGATTGATACTGGCAAGAGCCGCGAGCAGGTCATTGCTGCCCGGCCTACCCTGGAATTCGATGCCCAGTATGGCCAGGGCTTTATGACACCGGATAATTGGACTGGCATCGTTTATGACTCCCTGAAGCGGGGAAAAAGCGGGGAATCCTAGTACAAGGCAGACCGGGAAGGCAGTTTATGATTGCGCCGAAGGGACGACAAGGTCCTTCGGCCCCTGGGGGATAAGGGCCGTTTCCCATAGTATGGAAAAGAAAAAAACAGTCACACCCCACTCGAATTCGCTTGCAACTGTCATTGGAGCTTCCTTAAGGATTCAAAGGGATTATATGAATATTCACCTACAGGATCGGCCAGTAGTCATTGATGCCTGGGCCCAGCATCCCACACTTCGTCATATCAATGACCCGATTTTTGATTCCCTGAAACGCTGGAAAAAAATGGATTATCTGAATGAAGAGTTGCCTGTAGAGCTGACGATCAGACAAATGGATGAAGCCGGTGTTAGCAAAAGTTTGATCAGCGCATGGGAAGCACCGGGCAAATCCATGATCTCCAATGATGAGGTAGCTTCGGTTGTTGATAGTGCACCAGATCGGTTCGTTGGCATTGGGTCGGTTGATATCAGTCATCCCATGAAAGCAGTCAGGGAAATGCATCGTTGTGTAAAGACATTGAGGTTTAAGGGCATTCGTGTATTGCCCTGGCTTTGGTCCAAACCACCAACTGATCGCTGGTTTTATCCGGTTTACACGGCTTGTTGTGAACTTGGCATTCCCTTTTGCACCCAGATTGGCCACACAGGGCCACTGATGCCTTCAGAAGTGGGCAGGCCAATTTATCTTGATCAGGTTGCACTGGATTTCCCGGAGCTCAAGATTGTGGCTGGCCATATCGGTTATCCATGGACGGAAGAAGCCATCGCTGTGGCTACCAAGCATGAGCATGTGTATATCGATACGTCCGCTTATACTGCCAAACGCTACCCTCCTGAATTGGTGCGTTATATGAAGAGCTATGGAGCTCACAAAGTGCTTTTTGGTACCAACTATCCAATGATCAGTGCCAAGAAAGCGCTGCAGGAATTTGACACCCTGGCGCTGGATGAAAAAACAGAGCGGTTGTTTTTGGCCGAGAATGCGATTCGGGTATTTGAGCTTGAGGGATAGCCCATTACAGCCTCTCTTTATACTAGTTATACTAGCGAAGGGTTGCACGGTGGGGGGGTGCTTCAGGGAATTTTGACGGCTTATCTTTAACTGGCTTTGCTGTACTCGGCGACACAGCGTTTTCCATGCTGTCTCTCGAGAGATCATAGAGAGTTAAGGCTATGCAACCCGAGTCCTTTTTGTAATGTATTCAATACAGATGTGATGGCTAATTTCCCGTGAGAATTTAGCTTGGAAAATGCTAGTGCAGACCGCAATTCGGGTTTTGCCATTCTGCTCGGCGTTTCTATAGCGCGCTATCCGCTGTGAACCTTGTTTCAAGCTGGGCCATTGTAGGGGCGGCCTCCTCCCGCACCCGATACCAGGTTGCGTAGAGGGCTGGCAGGAACAGCAGGGTCAGCCCCGTAGCCACGATCAGGCCACCCATGATCGCCACCGCCATGGGACCGAAGAAGTCACTGCGCGACAGTGGGATCATTGCCAGAACTGCGGTCAGGGCAGTGAGCACAATGGGGCGGAAGCGTCGCACAGTAGACTCGACAATAGCGTTCCAGGCACTGAGCCCCTGGGCCATATCCTGCTGGATCTGGTCCACCAGAATCACCGAGTTGCGCATCACCATGCCGGCCAGGGCGATGGTGCCGAGCATGGCTACAAATCCGAAAGGCTTATTGAACAGCAGCAGGAACAGGGTAACGCCGATGAGGCCCAGTGGCGCGGTGATCAGCACCATGGCAGAGAGGGACATACTGCGCAGTTGCAGCATCAGCAGGGTAAACACCACCAGTAGGAACAGTGGCATCCCCGCGTTGACGGAGGCCTGCCCGCGCGCAGACTCTTCCACACTGCCGCCCACTTCCAGCAGGTAACCCGGTGGCAGCTGGTTGCGAACGGCCTGCAGGCGCGGCCACATCGCATCCACCACGGTGGCGGGCAGCGCTGTACCGTAGATATCGGCCCGCACGGTTACCGTGGGCAGACGGTCACGATGCCAGATAATACCCTCTTCAAAACCGTATTCCAGGGTAGCGATCTGGTTTAGGGGTACGCTGCGGCCGCTGTCGGTCTGCACCGCCAGGTTGCCAAGCTGGCCCAGGGCGTGGCGTTCACGCTCCTTTCCGCGCACGCGCACGTCGATCAGTTCGTTGTCTTCGCGGTACTGGCTTACAGTGATGCCGGTAAGGGAGCTTTGCAGAGCGCGGGACAGGTCAGCGCTGTTGATGCCCAGGGCGCGGGCGCGATCCTGGTCGATATTCAGGTTGACCATCTTGCTGGGTTCCTCCCAGTCCAGGTGGACATTGGTGATCTGGGGGTTTTGCCGCAGGTGTCCGGCCACCGCGCGGGCGAGGCTGCGAACAGTAGCAATATGCTCACCGGAAACCCGGAACTGCACCGGGTAGCCCACCGGCGGGCCATTCTCCAGGCGGGAAACACGGCTGCGCAGGGTGGGGAATACCGTTTCCATGGTCTCAATCAGCCAACTGCGCACCTGCTCGCGGGCTTCGACACTGGGGGTCATGACAACGAACTGGGCAAAGCTGGCCGCCGGCAGTTGCTGGTTTAGGGGCAGGTAAAAACGGGGTGAGCCGGTGCCCACGTAAGCGACGTAGTTTTCTACTAGCGGATTCTTTTCCAGCAGGGATTCCAGGCGTTGGACTTGGTACTCGGTGGAGGCCAGGGAAGCGCCCTCGGCGAGTTTCAGATCCACCATAAGCTCCAGGCGCCCGGAAGAGGGGAAAAATTGCTGGGGTACCAGACGAAACAGAGCCAGTGAACCAACAAAGATTGCCAGGGTTGCCACAATCACGGTTTTGCGATGGCGCAGGCACCAGACGATCAGCTTGCGGAAGCGCTGGTAAAAGGGTTTCTGATAGGGGTCACACACTTCACCTCTGTGGTCGCGACGTGTCAGGTTGGGCAGCAGGTAGTGGCCCAGGTAGGGCACAAACACCACTGCGGCGATCCAGGAAGCCAGCAGTGACAGGGTGACCACCTGAAAAATGGAACGGGTGTATTCGCCGGTGCCAGACTGTGCCGTGGCAATGGGGAGAAACCCGGCGGCAGTGATCAGGGTGCCGGTGAGCATGGGGAAGGCCGTACTGGTCCAGGCGAACCCGGCGGCTTTGAGGCGGCTGACCCCCTGCTCCATTTTAATCGACATCATTTCCACCGCGATAATGGCGTCGTCCACCATCAGTCCCAGCGCCAGCACCAGTGCGCCCAGGGAAATTTTGTGCAGTCCGATGTTGAAATACTGCATCAGCGCAAAGGTCATGGCCAGCACCAGCGGAATCGACAGTGCCACGATCAGGCCGGGGCGGGTGCCCAGGGAGAAGAAACTCACCAGCAATACAATCGCCAGTGCCTCGGCCAGTACCTGTAAGAATTCCCCCACCCCGCGTTTTACTGCAGCGGGCTGGTCCGATACCTTGTGTAATGCCATACCCAGGGGCAGGTCCTGTCGCAGTTCGGCAAAGGTTGCGTCCAACTGCCTGCCCAACTGGAGAATATCCCCGCCCTCCTTCATGGAGACGGCGAGGCCGATGGCATTCTCACCCATAAAACGCATACGCGGCTGGGCCGGATCGCTGAAGCCGCGGTGCACCTCGGCGATATCGCCGAGCCTTTGGGTGCGGCCGCCGGCAGTGATGGGGAACTGGCGAATTTCTTTTACGGACTGGAACTGTCCGCTCACACGTATGCGCACCCGGTCGCTCTCGGTATCTACAAATCCGGCGTCGGTGACCTGGTTTTGTGCCTGCAGGGTGTTTTGCACCGCGGCCAGAGGGATTCCCAATGAGGCGAGTTTGGTGTTGGAGAGTTCCACCCAGATTTTTTCATCCTGCAGTCCCAGCAGTTCCACTTTGCCCACATCTTTGACCCGCTGCAGGGACAGTTGCAAACGCTCGGCGTAATCCTTCAACAGTGCATAGTCAAAGCCACTGCCAGTAAGCGCATAAATATTGCCGAAGGTGGTGCCAAACTCGTCATTGTAAAAAGGACCGCGAATATCGGCGGGCAGCGTGTGACGGATGTCGCCAATCTTTTTGCGCACCTCATACCAGAGGTCCGAGATCTCCCGAGAGTGCATATCGTCCCGGGCGACAAACAGTACCTGGGACTGTCCGGGACGTGAGAAGGAGGAGATGTGTTGATAGTCGCCGGTTTCCATCAGTTTTTTTTCCACCCGCTCGGTGATCTGGCGGGAAACCTCTCCGGCGCTGGCACCGGGCCAAAGGGTATTGATCACCATCACCTTGAAGGTAAAGGGTGGGTCTTCGCTCTGCCCCAGTTGTGTATAGGAGACGGCGCCCAGTAGCCCCAGCAGGATCATGGTGTAGAGTACCAGGGGGCGGTTTTGCAATGCCCATTCGGAGAGGTTAAATCCCATGGCAGTGTCTCTGTCTGGTGGGCGCGGCGGGTTTGTTGGGACCACGCTTTGGTAAAATTGTCGGGGCACCTAACGGACTGCCCCCTGCAGTTTTTCGCTGTGTTTTGACCGGCCGTTTAATCCTGGCTGACCAGGGTGCGGTCCGGATTGATGGGGCGGTTCATACGGTCTACAGGTCGCACGCGCTGGCCCTCGCGCAACAGGTGGGTGCCGGCTGCCACAATCCAGTCGTCGGCGTGCAGGCCGGCAAAAACCGGGACAAACTCCTGACCGAAGGGCCCCAGGGTCACTGCCGTTTTGTGCAGTGTCTGGTGTTCTTGGTCCAGCACCCACACAAAGGCCTGGCCACTATCGGCACTCACGGCGGACATGGGCACCTGGAATACGTCCGTGGCGGTAGCCTGGGGCACGAAAACCCGCGCACTCTGGCCCAGTTCAGCGCCAACGGCCTGGTTGTCGAAAGCCACTCGGGCTTCGAAGGTACGGGATATGGGATCTGCGGCAGGGGAGAGCTCGCGCACCTGGGCGGGGAAAGGTTTGCCCGGTTGCGACCAGAGTTCCACTGTCAAGGGCTGGCCCACACGAAAGCGGTTGATGGACTGTTCCGGCAGGTCGATACGCACTTCCCGTTCGCCGTCTGCAGCCAGTGTGAAAATGCCCTGGCCTGCGGCCACAACCTGGCCGGCCTCTGCCATACGGCGGACGATCACGCCACTCTCCGGTGCTTTCAACACCGCGTAGGCAGCCTGGTTGCGCGCCACATCCAGCTGTGCCCGGGCCTGCTGCAGGCGGGCTTCACTGGCCTCAAAACGGGTTGTTACGGCGTCGAACTGGGAGTGGCTGACCAACTGGCGTGCCAGCAATTTGCGGTGACGCTCCAACTCACTGCCGGCGAGACGCTGGTCGGCCTCGGCAGAATTGAAGTTTGCGCGGGCGGAGTCCAGTTGCAGAAGCAGGTCATCGGTGTCCAGTTCGGCCAGGGCCTGGCCCTGTTCAACCCGATCCCCCACGTTGACCAGGCGCCGGTGGATCTTGCCGTCGATACGAAAGGCAAGGGCCGGTTCGAAGCGGGCATGTATCTCTCCGGGGTAAACATCCAACCGGGTGCTGGCCACCTCCGGGCGAACCATCACTGCGGGGCGTGGCTTTTCCTCCCGGTCAGTGGATTCGGATGGCGTACAGGCGGATGCAAGCAGGCTGATTAACAATACAGTGTGCATTAGTGATCGATACATAGGGGTTCCCTTCCTCAACGGCGAGGCAACAGGTTGAAACCGGGAGTGGGTAGACAGGGCCCGGTAGCCAGCAATGCTATACTGGCGAGTATAGTAAATTTATTAAACTGGAGAGTCCAGTATATGGAGCACTATGTCTGAGCAGTCAACGGCAAACGTCCAGCGCGGTCGTCCCAAGGACCCGGCCAAGCGTCAAGCCATACTCGATGCAGCCAAGGAGTTGTTTCTGACCCAGGGCTTTGCCGCCACGAGCATGGATGCACTGGCTTCCGCGGCGGGGGTCTCGAAACTCACCGTCTATAGCCACTTTTTCGACAAGGAGACGCTCTTCAGTGCCGCGATTACTGATCGTTGTGAAAGTATGATGCCCCTGCCGATCTTTGTGCTCGAAGAGGAGGATTCGGTAGCGGACGTGCTGGAGCGGATCGGCCAGGCTTTTCTGGAGATGGTGTACAGCGAGGATAGCGTCCGGCTGTTGCGACTGTTGTGTTCTGTGGCCTCACAGGAATCGAGGATGGCGCAGCTGTTCTTTGATGCGGGTCCCCAGCGTATCCTTGGTGAAATCGAGCAGTTGCTGATCAGGGCCACCCAGTTGGAGAGGTTGCGGGTAGAGGACCCGGCTGCTGCCGCAGAGAACTTTCTCGGCATTTTGCTGGGCGGTGGGCATCTGGGCGTGTTGATCGGGCACTCAGAGGTGGAGACAGGGGCGGAGCAGCGCGCGCGGGTGTGCAGGGCGGTGGATTTGTTTATACGGGCCTACCGTTAAATCCGCTCAGGTCGCCACTGTCAGTGCTGGTTCAGTGAGTGTGGGCATGCGCCGGCCATAGACGCCTGCGCGAGACTCTCCCGCCATACATCGCCGCTATACCATTCCGGTTGTATTTGATCAGGTTTTGATTCGGTAGCCGGTGCGGAATATCCACCAGGTGGCAAGCAGGCACAGGATCAGGAAAAGCAGGGTCATGCCCACACTGAGTCCAATATTGACATCCGCCACGTCGTAAAATGCCCAGCGGAAACCGCTGATCAGGTAGACCACCGGATTGAACAGGGTAATTTTCTGCCAGACTGCCGGCAGCATACTGATAGAGTAAAAGGCACCTCCAAGGAAGGTCAGTGGTGTGATCACCATCAGGGGAATAATCTGCAGCTTCTGGAAGTCGTCGGCCCAGATACCGATGATAAAGCCGAACAAACTGAAGGTGAGGGCGGTCAATACAAGAAATACCACCATCCACACTGGGTGGGCAATTTCATAGTCCACAAAGAAGCGCGCCGTCACCAGTATCAGGAGACCCAGGACGATAGACTTGGTTGCTGCGGCTCCCACATAACCCGCCACAATCTCGAATACAGATACTGGTGCGGACAGGATTTCGTAAATAGTGCCGGAGAATTTCGGAAAGAAAATGCCAAAGGAGGCATTGGAGATACTCTCGCTCAGTAGCGCCAGCATGATCAGTCCGGGGATAATGAAGGCCCCATAGCTGACACCCTCAATGTTGCCCATTCGTGCACCGATGGCGGCACCGAACACGATAAAGTAAAGGGAAGTGGAGAGCACCGGCCAGGCGATACTCTGCATCAGGGTGCGCCAGGTGCGCGCCATTTCAAACTTGTAAATTGCACCAATGCCATACCAGTTCATTCCTGCATCTCCCCGCTGAGTTGTCCCTCGTGTTTCTGATGTCCACCGTGTACCAGATTCACAAAGATTTCCTCCAGGGAGCTCTCCCTGGTGTGCAGATCGCGAAAATCGATATTGGCGGCATTGAGGCAGCGCAGGAATTCCGCGATACCGGTATCCTCGCTCTTGATGTCAAAGCGGTATATCAATTCACTGCCATCACTATTCAGCCTGAGTGGCAGGTCGGCGAGGGCGTCGGGAATCTTTTGCAACGGTTCCGGCAGTGTCAGGCTGAGCTCCTTTTCCCCCATGCGCTGCATCAGGACATTTTTCTCTTCCACCACGACCAGCTCACCGCGATTGATCACCCCGACACGATCGGCCATCTCCTCCGCTTCCTCGATATAGTGGGTGGTGAGAATGATTGTTACGCCGGAATCCCGCAGTCCGCGCACCATGGCCCACATATCCTGGCGCAGTTCTACGTCGACCCCGGCCGTGGGTTCATCCAAAAAGAGTACATGGGGCTCGTGGGAGAGTGCCTTGGCGATCATTAAGCGGCGCTTCATGCCCCCGGACAGGGTGATGATTTTGTTGCTTTTTTTTTCCCACAGAGACAGCTGCCGCAGGATGTTTTCCAGATAATTGGAGTTGGGTCCTTTGCCAAACAGCCCGCGGCTGAATTTCACTGCACTCCAAACGCTCTCAAACGCATCGGTGGAGATCTCCTGGGGTACCAATCCGATTTCCCGGCGGGCCCTGCGGTAATCCCGCTGGATATCGTAGCCACTGACAGTGACACTGCCCTGACTGGCATTGACGATGCCGCACACAATACTGATCAGAGTGGTCTTGCCGGCACCATTGGGACCGAGCAGGGCAAAAATTTCCCCGGGTCGAATATCCAGGTTGATATTTTTCAGGGCGGTGAAACCACCGGCATAGGTTTTGCCGAGGTCCCGAATGGAAATAATGGGTTCCACTTTTTCTCCTTGTCAAAGTAAGGTGATCGGGGCTTTCCGTCTTTGCGCTGTCGGTTCATTCTACATCCTACCGCACAATAATTCAGTGGATGTTTTAGATTCTAAGCCGGTGCGCACGGTTGAGATGGCCGGCAAGGTGCGTATGCAGCGCCGGCAGTGGCTGTGTCCGGCCGTCCCGGTTCTGGCCGGGAAATTTGCCGGATACCACAGCGTCAGCGGGTGCGCAATGGGTACCTTTAACGCCATGGATGCTGTGGCGGTAGTTGCGAAGCTTGTTGCCCGGTTTCCTCTGCGCGGTCTTCCGGGCTCAAGTTGGCTGTGGGTGAGCGCCTGTGGTTTAGGATTTGCCGGGCGAGGTCGATACTCAGGCTTTGCGCAGCCACCATCAATAAATAGAAGCACGGTACTGCCGGTGTCTTGGGCCTAGGGTTTGCTTGCTGGCGATTCCGGTCCATTGCTTGTTTCCCTCCACTTGCATTGAAATGCTGTGCAGTGTAAAACCTCAAGCAATATTGAGGTCAATGGCTGTAGGGGACTTTTCGATGACTGGGGAGCAAAATCGCAAAACGATAGCTGGCGCCGGGAAAAGTACTCGCTGCGCGCTGACCGTGGGGGAGGTGGCCGAGCGCAGTGGTGTGGCGGTGAGTGCGCTGCATTTCTATGAAAGTAAGGGTCTGATCAGCAGCTGGCGCACCAGTGGCAACCAGAGGCGTTATTCTCGGGATGTACTGCGCCGCGTGGCCATTATCAAAGTTGCACAGAGTACCGGCATTCCCCTGGCCCGGATTCGCGAGGCGCTTGGCGCGCTGCCCAATGGCCGTGCACCTACCGCCAAAGACTGGGCGAGGCTCTCAACGGGCTGGCACGAAGCCCTCGATCAGCGCATTCGCCAATTGACCCAACTGCGCGATCGCCTGCAGGACTGTATCGGTTGTGGTTGCCTCTCTATGGACAGTTGCCCGTTGCGCAATCCCGGAGACCGGGCGGCGGAGCAGGGGGGTGGTGCGAATTATTTGGAAGGTGAATAGCTGGGTGGGCAGTCGTTCCCGGTCGGGGCAAGGCGGAGAGTGGAGACCGGATTTGTAGTGAAGTTCCCTATATCTCTGGGAACCCCGCAATCCAATGGGCTTTTCATGCGACCTTTGGCTGCCATCCTCATAGGAGGGACCGGATGGCCTTTCAGATTTAGAGCCGCCCAGTGGCAGTATCTGCCCGAATTCCCTTTCAACTAAATATCTTCTGATAAAAATTCAGCGCTCCCTGCCGGGCATCCTCCGCTGCTTCCCTATTGTAGGCAAGGGGCAGCCCGAGTTTCTCGCCCCGTTCTGTGGCAGTAGGATTGGTAAATCCGTGCAGCACACCGGGGTAGCTGATCAGGGTGAGTTTGGCACCTGCCACCTGCATCTCTTCCACAAAGGCACCCACTTGTTGCGGTGGGATCATGACATCGGCACCGCCGGTATACACCTGGATTTCTGCTTGAATCCCGCCCTTCTGCGCGGAGATATCGCTGGCCAGGGCACCGTGAAAGCTGACCACACCGCACAGGTCCAGGCCGAGCCGTGCCATGTTCAATGCCACTTCTCCGCCAAAGCAATAACCCTGGGCCGCAATACGGGTCGGGTCGACACTGGTGTGCTGTTGTAGCAGTGACTGGGCTGTGCGAAAACGGGCTTCCAGAGCCACGGGGCTTTTGCGCGCCTTATCGCTTAAATTCTGTGCCTCGGCGGGATCGTCAGTGTGCTTGCCTTTGCCAAACATATCCACTGCAAAAGCGCGGTAGCCATGCCGGGCAAGCTGGTCTGCCTGATCCCGCATAAAGGCATTCTGCCCCCACCATTCGTGCACCAGAATAATGCCTGGGCGCTTGTCGGCAAGGCGATCATCCCAGGCTAAATAGCCGGTATAGGATTGCCCATCTACTGCATATTCAATGACTTCCGATGCCATAATTCCACCAGTTCAGGGGTTTTTTCTCTCAGTGGTTGGTGTTCAGGCAAGAGCATGATGGCACCCTTGCTCAGGGGTTCCCTAGCCATCCGGCGGTCCCTTTAGCTCAATCAGGTTGTTCTCGGGGTCAGAGATATAGAGAGAGGGGCCCATGCCTTCCGCGCCATAGCGCTGCTCCACCGGTGAGGCACTAATATGCCTCTCTTGTAGGAAACTCTGAATCTTGTCGGCGTTGAAAGGGTCCACACGCAGACAGAAATGGTGCAGATTGCGTCCCTCGTATTCTGGAGTGGAAGCGCCTGTGCGTTCAATCTGTTGATCCACCGGCAATAGATCAATCAGACAGCGGCCGGTGCGCATTTGATACAGGCCGAGGCTGGGATTCTCCCGTTCCATTTTGCAGCCGAGAATATCCTGGTAAAAACGACGCGCGATATCCAGCGATTTTACGCGCAATACAAGGTGATCAATCTGCTGAATAGTGAACATGGGAGCTCTTTAATTTTAGGGGAGGCGTGTCGCGGGCATTAGCGGAAGTGGCGACGTACCGGCTCTAAGTGTAGGAGGTCGCTGGGGGTGCAAGTCACAAGGGGGCATTTTGTGGCGTCTTATAGCAATTGTTAACGCCTGACTGTGTTTGGGAGAGTGAAACAGCGAACCTGTTACTATTTTCACTACATTGTAACAAGACACCAAGTTGCCGCTGCGCCCTTATTCCTCTGCCACACCAACCCGGGCGGTGCGCAACAGGGCGGATATTTCCGCTTTGCAGGAGCCACAATGCGTGCCGCAGCCCAAGACGTTACCGAGGGCCGCCAGGCTGTGCAGACCCTTGCCAATAGCCTCGGTAATTTGTGTACGGGAAACCTGCATGCAGGTGCAGAGGACCTTCACACCGGGTGCAATGGGACGCAGTAGTTTTGCGGGAACCCGAGGGAGTTCCATCTCCAGATAGCGTTCAAGCGGGCGCCGGTCTGGCAAGTTTTGCCAGCGGTTGCCCGCGATGATCAGCAATTGTAGCGTGTTGTTATAGGCCAGACAGCGCTGGTTTTTTAACGTCTCAATCTGTTGCCAGTATATACCACGGATATCACCTAATAATTGTGTGCCCAGGCTGCGCCCGTTCAGAGGATGGCGCAGGGCCAGCTCGTAGCGATAGCCTTCGGCACAGGGTACCCGGTACCAGTGCAGCAGGTTTTTGTCTTTGGCACTATGCAGCCGCTGCCACAGTTTTTCTGCGACAATGTCGGGGCAGATCAGGGTGGCGAAACTTTTGCAGGGAAGTAGCTCCACCTGGATTGGCACCTGTTTGAATTCCGGCTGGCCCGAGTGGGGGTCTACAACTGCAGCAGCCAGAGCACTGACCCTGGCGTCCCGAGCCAGGGTTTCACTCCAGTGGATGGGGGCGAATAGTTCGCCGGGCCTTTGTGCCTCACTCAGGGTAGCGCGCCCGGACATTCTGCCCTGGGCACTGTTCAGGGCGATCAGGCTGCCCTCTTCAATGTTGTACATCCGTGCGTCCTGCGGATTAATCTGGATTTCCGCAATTTCACTGTGGTTCAGCAGTTTGCGTGCGCGGCCAGTGCGGGTCATGGTATGCCATTGGTCGCGCATGCGACCGCTGTTAAGCCACAGTGGGTAGAGGGCACAGGTCTGCTGGAGTGGTGCTTGTGGTGTGACCGGCACAAAGTGCGCGCGCCCATTGTCGGTGAAAAACCGGGCGTCATTAAACAACCGCGCACATCCCTGGGGGTTATCCTGGTTTACCGGCCACTGTACCGGTTGCAGCGCATCGTATTCCTGGCGCTGGATGTTTTCTAGCAGGGAGATATCAAAGGCGCGACTGCCATTATTTTCAAAGCCTGAGAGCCTTGCGTGCTCTCGGAATATCTCCACTGGATGCGAATAATCAAAGGCTTTTGTATAACCCAGCCGCTGTGCAAGATCACAAATGATCTGCCAGTCATGGCGGGCCTCTCCGGGTGGTTGCAGGAAGGGGCGTTGTCGGGAAATGCGTCGCTCCGCATTGGTGACAGTGCCATTTTTTTCCCCCCAACTCGTGGCCGGCAGCAGCACCTGTGCACAGCGGGTGGTATCTGTATCGGCAACGCAATCGGAAACGACAACAAATTTGCAGTTGCTCAGGGCTTCAGCCACTCGTCCGGCTTCGGGCATACTCACCGCGGGATTGGTGGCCATAATCCAGACTGCCTTGATCTGGCCGCTCTCCACTGCACGGAACATATCCACAGCCTTGAGCCCCGGCGTCAATGCAACCTGTGGGGCGTGCCAGAAACGACCCAGTCGATTGGTGTTATCCCGGGTAAATTCCATATGCGCAGCCAGCGTATTGGCCAGGCCACCCACTTCCCTTCCACCCATGGCATTGGGTTGCCCGGTGATGGAAAAGGGACCTGCCCCGACTCTGCCGATACGTCCTGTGGCCAAGTGGCAATTGATAATTGCGTTGTTCTTATCGGTACCACTGCCGGACTGGTTGATACCCTGGGAGTAAAAGCTGACCGTTTTTTCCGTCTCGGCAAAGAGTCTGAAGAACGCCAGCAGTTTTTCTGCGGGCACTCCACAGTGCAATGCAGTTTGTTGCAGAGACCACGCCCGGGCTGAGGTGAGTGCCTCCTGAAAACCGCTGGTGTGATGCTGGATATAATGGTTATCCAGATACTGATGTTGTGCGAGGAAATACAATAGCCCATTAAAGAGTGCTGTGTCACTGCCGGGGCGGATTCCCAGATATAAATCTGCCAGTTCGGCTGTAGCGCTGGCACGCGGGTCAATAACCACCAGTTTGGCATTGCCCGCCTGCATGCGTTGAAACAGGATTGGGTGAGTCCACGCGGCATTAGAGCCAGTCAATACAACCAGATCGGCGCGATCCAGATCGTCATAGCAACAGGGTACTGCATCGGCACCAAAGGCGCGCTTGTAGCCGGCCACCGCTGAAGACATGCACAGGCGCGAATTGGTATCAATATTGGCAGTGCCAATAAAGCCCTTCATCAGTTTATTGGCGACATAGTAGTCCTCGGTGAGTAGCTGGCCAGAAAGATAAAAAGCTACGGAGTCAGGACCATGTGCGCGAATGCTATCGGCAAAGGCGTCGGCCACAAAAGACATGGCCGTATTCCAGTCAGTTGCTTGGCCGTGCAGGTGCGGGCGCAGCAAACGGCCGCGATCTCCCAGCGTTTCCCCCAAAGCCGAGCCCTTGATACAAAGACGACCGGCATTGGAGGGATGCTGTGTATCGCCACGCACCGTGATTGCGGATGGGCCTGGGTGACTTTTCCCGTTGATTGAAATTCCACAGCCTACGCCACAATAGGGGCAGGTAGTATGCGTACCCGGGTATTCCTTAACGGTCATCACTGTATGCTGTTGCTGCCGATAAATACGGTGTTCCCGAAAAAGGTCAGTGGATAGGTGGCCAGTTGAATACTGCTGTTTTCCACACAAAGTCCATCTGCAAGGCGAAAGTGATGCTTAAAAAGCGGAGAGGCTATGGTTAATTCTCCCTCCACTTCTGCGAGAATGCCGCGCGCAATGATGCCAGCTTGCGCGATCGGGTCCCAATTGTCAATGGCGTAAAGCTGCTGCGCCTGGCCGGGCAGGAAAAAGAGCGCAATACTCTTTTTAGAAAGTGTACAGGCTTTTCTCTCCTTGTATGTGGACATATTCTCCCAGAGGGCGCAGACTCCGGAATCTCTGATCAGATCCGATCGCTGACAAATCGGTTGCCAGTGAGTGTGGGTGATCACAATTGCCTTGTTTCGGGGTGGTTTTAACACAGCCTAGGCCATGATCTTTTCCTCGCTGGATTAAAGATGAATTTATTCGATCATTTCTTCTTGGCTTGAGAGCGCTGAAATTTCTTTCACATTGGCAGGGCGCGGTTGCCCGCGCTCCTTGACAAAGACAATCTTGTCATCGACCGCATCACTGTTGATAAATTGTCTAAAGCGCTTGAGCTTTTCAGGATCATTAATGGTCGTGTTCCATTCGCACTGATAGGTATTAATCACCCGGGCCATCTGTGTTTCCAGCTCCTTGCAGATTTTTAGTTTATCTTCAATGATGACTTCGCGCAGATACTCGAGACCACCATCGAGGCTTTCGAGCCACCTTGAAGTGCGTTGTAACTTATCTGCAGTGCGTACATAGAACATTAAAAAACGATCGATAAAACAGACCAGGGATTTGTCATCGAGATCGGTAGCAAACAGGTCTGCATGGCGTGGGCGCATACCACCATTGCCGCAGACAAACATATTCCAGCCTTTTTCGGTAGCGATAACACCAACGTCTTTGCTCTGCGCCTCGGCGCATTCACGGGTACAGCCTGAAACTGCCATTTTTACTTTATGCGGTGCACGCAGCCCCTTATAGCGGTTCTCCAGATGCAGTGCCATAGAAACGCTGTCACGAACGCCGAATCGACACCAGGTGCTGCCCACACAGGATTTCACTGTGCGCAGGGATTTCCCATAGGCATGGCCGGTTTCAAACCCGGCGTCGATCAGTTCCCGCCAAATCTCCGGTAATTGTTCCAGGCGGGCTCCAAATAAATCAATACGCTGAGCCCCGGTAATTTTTGTGTAAAGGTTGTAGCGCTTTGCCACCTGTCCGATCACGATCAATTTTTGTGGGGTGATTTCTCCAGCGGGAATACGTGGCACTACCGAGTAGCTGCCGTTTTTTTGCATATTTGCCATAAAGGTGTCATTGGTATCCTGTAGCCCTATATGAGGTTGCTCCAGGATATGTTCATTCCACAAGGAGGCGAGAATGGAAGCAACGGCAGGTTTACAGAGTTCACAACCGTAACCGCGACCGCGTTTCTGCAAAAGCTCCGGGAACGTCTTAATGCGCTCTACCTGTACTATCTGGAATATCTCCTGTCGTGAGAAGGGAAAATGGGCGCAGAGGTGATTGTTCACTTCCATACCCAAAGCGGTGCAGGCTTCGTCGACGATAGTTTTCACTAAGGCGGCACAGCCGCCACAGCCGGTTGCGGCTTTGGTGACATCTTTAATTTCGCCCAGGGAAAGATACCCTTCGGCAATGGCATCAGCGATCTGGGCTTTGCTGACATTGTGGCAGGAACACACGGTTGCTGTTGCGGGAAGGGCCACAGTACCCGGTGCAATGACCGCGTCGTCCGCGCTGGGCAGGATTAATTGCTCTGGATGCTCGGGCAATGTGATAGCATTGAGGTAATATTGCAGCAGAGTATCGTAGTCGTCGGTGTCTCCCACCAGTACGGCCCCAAGCAGTTGCTTTCCACCTGCGTCGGTGATCATGCGTTTGTATATACCGGCCTGTTCATCCATAAAAGTAATTGCAGCGGCATTTTCAGTGTGCCCGTGTGCATCGCCGATGGAGCCAACCTGAACTCCGAGGAGTTTCAGCCTGGTACTCAGATCTGCTCCGGAAAAAAATTTCTGTTCGCCGGCCAGTTGCGCGACAACAGTGCGTGCCATGGAAAAACCGGGGGAAACAAGGCCGAAAATGCGTTGCTCAAAAAGGGCACATTCGCCAATGGCAAATATATCAGGATCGGAGGTGCGACAGCACTGATCAATGACAATACCGCCGCGCTCCCCAAGCTGCAATCCGGCCGATGCAGCCAGTTTGTCTCGGGGACGAATACCGGTAGAAAATACAACCAGATCGGTGAGTAGGTCACTACCACCCTGGAACTGTATACGCAGACGCCCACCAACTTCCTCAATCAACTCTGTAGCAGTATCAACATGCACGTGTACACCAAGTTCCTCTATTTTTTTCTTCAGCAAAGTCGAACCACCTGCATCCAGCTGGGTTGGCATAAGCCCGGGTGCAAACTCTATAATGTGGGCTTCGAGCCCCAGTATTTTTAATGCGTTTGCCGCTTCCAATCCCAACAACCCACCGCCCACTACCACGCCGTTTTTTGCCTTGTCTGCAGCACTGCGTATCGCATCCAGATCCTCAAGTGTGCGATAGACAAAGCATTTTTTGTGTTCACTTCCAGGGATTGGCGGAACAAAGGGGTAAGAGCCGGTGGCAAGGACCAATTGATCGTAATTTTTGACGATCCCACTTTGCGCAGTCACTGTCTTGTTCGCGCGATCAATGTCAATGACCATCTCCTTGATATGCAGTTCAAAACCCCATTGCCGATACTGTTCTGCGTTTCCCATTGCCAGATCTTTGGCAGTGGAGCCGGCAAAGTATTCCGAAAGATGCACACGGTCGTAGGCTGGTCTGGGCTCGGCACAGAAGATTGAGACTTCGAAATGGCCAACCTGCTGGTGGTCTGCCAGGCTCTGCAGGAGATGGTGTCCTACCATACCATTGCCAATGACAATCAGCTTTTTTTCTTCTGCTTTATCCATTATTCAAATTCCTGGCAATCCCTATTCGGCGGTTTCAGGGTGGGGCGGTAACGCCAAGGATTGATATACGAATGGCCTTTTAGGCAACATTGATCATTGATACACTGCCATCTGGGAGTGTCTCCGCTATTTGCCCCTCGGGCTCTTCCAATAATAATACGGCAGCAAAACCAAGCAGTGCCGTAATGCCAATAACCAGAAAGAAATCCTGATAGGACACCAAACTCAGTACGGTGAGATAAAATACAGCACCGACATTGCCATAGGCGCCGGTGATTCCCGCAATCTGGCCGGTGAGGCGACGTTGAATCAAAGGGACCACTGCGAACACTGCGCCCTCGCCAGCTTGCACGAAGAAAGAGCAGGCCATGGCAGCGGCAACGGCCAGGTAAAGCGGCCATTGGGTATCGATAAGGGCCATGGTGAAGTATCCCAGAGCCAGCCCCGCTGTGAGTACCAGTAAGGTGGGCCTGCGCCCCCAGCGGTCACTGATCAGTCCGCCCGCTGGACGCGACATCAGATTCATGAAAGCGTAGGCCGAACCGAGCAGGCCGGCTTTTACCGGGTCCAGGGTAAAGGTCTCTGAGAAGAACAGGGGCAGCATGGAAACCACAGCAAGCTCTGAGCCAAAAGTGGCAAAGTACAACAGATTGAGAACCACTACCTGTTTGAATTTATAGCGGTGTATCGGCGCTGGCGGGTTGTTGAGGACTTCGCGGTTTACCTTGTAGGTCTTGTGTGTATCCAGCATATAGAGCAGACCGAGACCACAGTAAATTATTGTGGCAGTGGTGTTGGAGAAAAGGCCAATTCCGCTGGACAATCTCCAGGTGAGTAATGCCAATGCTGCATAGATAGGAATCTTCACAATTAACAGCAGTATGAAATCCCCTCGGCTGGTAATTTCCATGCCCCCGATTTTTTTTGGTTTGAAATAGGCAAGGCCTTTGGGAGTGTCTGTCACTGAAAAGTAGTAAATGACACTGTAAATCAGTGCGATGATTCCTGTAAGGCCAATGGCATAGCGCCAGCCATTGTCACCACCAACAATGAGGGCAATCGCTGGCAGGGATATGGCTGCGGCGGCGGAACCAAAGTTTCCCCAGCCGCCATAAATACCCTCGGCAGTGCCTAACTGGTGCACGGGAAACCACTCCGATACCATGCGGATGCCAATCACAAAACCTGCACCGATAAATCCCAGAAGAAAGCGGCCGATCGCTGCCTGTATAAAGTTGTCTGCCAGTGCGAAGATAAAGCAGGGCACACTGCCAATGGCCAGGAGCAGGGAATACGTAAGTCGCGGTCCATATTTGTCTGTGAACATACCGACTAGGATACGCGCAGGAATGGTCAGGGCTACATTGAGAATTAAAAGTGTTTTGACCTGATCCGGGGTCAGGGATAGACTTTTCGCAATGGCCATTAAGAGCGGGGCATGGTTAAACCAGGCAAAGAACGTGATAAAGAAAGCCACCCAAGTTAAGTGAAGTATTTTTATCTTGCCGCGGAATGAGAGTAAGTTGAAAGGCTCACTTGACATGCACATTTCCCTTGTTTGTAAATTCCCGATGCATATAAAGTTTACAATTGAAGTCTAGAGATTGGTATCGTTGCGCTTTTTTGCCAATTAATGTCGGTGGAGGAATCGCTCCACCGAGGTAATATATCCGGGTTGGGTCATTGGATCATCTATTTATTGCCATTCAATTAATATGCCATTATTACAAAGTTGGTGTGATTGTTCCTTGGAGGCGCAGCAGAAAAACGATTTCGTACAGTTGCACCGTAAAGATGAATTTATTTTTCCTGTTCCAGGTAGTGGGAATAATGACAACTGCAGTTTTTTGGTGCAGCACCTTGCGGTTATTATTTTTCTTGCACAATCAGGGTGCCTCTGTAAATATTAAAAGTGATTAAGTAGGGTGGTGATAATAGGCAATAACTGAGCTAAGGTTTTTCTTCTGCTCAAATAGTTTGTGTCAAGGGGTTATTCTGGGCAGTGCAAGCTTGGTCAATGGAATTTGGATCAAGAGCCGATAGAAAAGGCAACATCGGTATAAAAATTATGTTGACTAGCAGCTTAAAAGAAAGTCATGATTATACTGAACGACATTATATAATAGAAATACATTGTACAATCAAACCGTTTGGATTTAGATGTATTCACAACAGTGGAACTGCGTAACTGCGCATTGGCTCCATTTATAGTCTTTGTCTTCCCCACCAGGGTCCAATGCGGATTTTGCCGGGAAATTTGTTTTAATCTGGGCGCTCCTCAACGATGGTTGGAGGTCTGTGCCCGATAATCCAATTGCTTTTAAAAGCTGTTGGGTTAGCTATCAGCGCAATGAAGCGTGATGTTGGTAGGCCATAAGGTTTCTGGCCGGTTAATGATCGGCAGCGCCTGGGTTCTGTGTGCTATGCACTGGGTAAATTCACAGACTGGCCGGGTTTAAAGCTCGTGTTAACTGGCCCAGCCAACAGACTTGGTTGCAAGTGTTACTTTTGATGGAGTCTAGTAGAGCGGGTCTTTACTCTGGTTTTTTAAAAGAGACTTATAAATTTCACCAATTACCGCTATTAGAAGAGACCACTTTTCATCTCCAGCCCACCGGTTTACACTCCTGCTGTTTATAAATTGGGCAATCCGAAGAAGACCCAGCAGTACATCCAGAGAACAAACCAAGAGGGGCACAGCGGTGATAATAGCCATACCTAAGGAGACCGCGGAGGGAGAAGCGCGCGTAGCGGCAACTCCCGACAGCGTAAAGCGTTTGCGCGATTTGGGTTTTTCCATTGCGGTGGAAAAAGGGGCTGGTGATATGGCCAGCTTTCCCGATACGGCTTATGCTGAGGCCGGGGCGGAAATCCGCAATGATTTGAGGACATGCCTGGCGGATGCAGGAGTGGTCCTCAAAGTACAGGCCCCCACTGATGAGGAACTGGCACTGATCCCCGAAGGGGCCACCGTGATTGCTTTTCTCAAGCCGGCGCAAAATGCAGAACTCCTGCAGAAACTGGCCGATAGAAAGATCAATGCACTGGCTGTGGAGTCTGTACCCAGGATCTCCCGCGCACAGAAAATGGATGCGCTCAGTTCCATGGCGAATATCGCCGGCTATCGCGCAGTAATCGAAGCTGCACATAATTTCGGCCGTTTCTTTACAGGTCAGATTACGGCTGCAGGAAAAATTCCCCCCGCAAAAGTCCTGGTGATTGGTGCTGGTGTCGCCGGCCTCTCTGCGATTGGCACTGCAAAGAGTATGGGTGCCATTGTGCGCGCCTTCGACACCCGTTTAGAGGTACGTGAGCAAGTGGAATCCATGGGAGCGGAATTCCTGACTGTGGAAATAGAGGAGGAGGGTTCCGGTACTGGTGGGTACGCCAAGGAGATGTCCAAGGAGTTTATTGAAGCGGAAATGGCCCTGTTCCGCGAGCAGGCCAGAGAAGTGGATATAGTCATTACGACAGCACTGATCCCTGGCAAGCCAGCCCCAAAGCTCTGGCTTGCCGATATGGTCGATAGCATGGCACAGGGATCGGTTGTGGTAGACCTGGCTGCGGAAATGGGCGGAAATTGTGATTACACGGTGCCCGATGAAAAAGTAGTGCACAGTGGCGTAACCATTATAGGCTACACCAATCTGCCCAGTCGTGCGGCGAGTCAGTCATCCAGATTGTATGCCACCAATCTTGTCCACCTGCTGAGTGAGTTGACACCGGGAAAAAATGGTGAACTCCAGATTGACTTTGCCGATGAAGTGATCCGTGGTGCAACGGTGGTCAAGGCTGGGGAAGTTACCTGGCCCCCGCCCCCCCCAAAGATTTCAGTCCAGCCCAAGACACCGGCCAGGGAGGCCGAGCTGGTCAAAGGTCCTGTTGAGGAAAAAATTGAAAAGAAAAAATCGCCTCTGGCTATTTTTGTATTTTGGGCCGTAGCGGCGGTGTTGCTACTTTGGCTTGGGCGGGTGGCTCCACCGGCATTTGTCTCCCATTTTACCGTCTTTGTTCTCGCCATTTTTGTTGGATGGCAGGTGATCTGGAATGTAACCCATGCATTACACACCCCTTTGATGAGTGTTACCAATGCGATTTCCGGTATTGTGGTGGTCGGGGCTCTGGTGCAACTGGGAACAACAGGCTCAGTCCTGGTGTTGGTGCTCGCTTTTGTCGGTGTACTGGTTGCCAGTATTAATATATTTGGTGGCTTCTTTGTAACCCACCGTATGCTGAAAATGTTTCGCCGCTAGGGGGCGTGAGTGATGAACGGAATGATTGCAATGGCTTACCTCTTTTCAGCGGTGATGTTCATTTTAAGCTTGGGTGGTTTGTCCAGCCATGAAACAGCACGCAGGGGAAATCTCTACGGTATGGTTGGTATGGCTGTTGCCATTATTGCTACCATAGCCGGCATCGCCACAGGGGCTCTGTGGATGGTGGCCGTCGCGATGGTGGTGGGAGCGGCTATCGGACTTTCCCTGGCAAGGCGTGTCGCCATGACCCAGATGCCTCAGATGGTGGCCTTGCTGCACAGTTTTGTTGGCCTTGCCGCGGTATTGATTGGTTGGGGTGGTTTTCTCGATCCGCAAGTGATTTTGCATGGAGCCGCCCATGTGGTGCACAGCACAGAGATCTATCTCGGTGTGTTTATTGGTGCAATTACCCTCACAGGTTCCCTTGTCGCCTTCTGCAAGCTGCAGGGGCTGGTGTCTGGCAAACCACTGACACTACCGGCCCGGCACTGGCTGAATCTGGCTGCGATTCTGGCCTGTATAGTGCTGGGCGTTGGATTTGTACCGGCGGAGGTAAATACCGGTACGCTGATCAATTTGCTTTTGATGACTGCAATTGCACTGCTGCTTGGCATTCACTTGGTGGCGGCGATTGGCGGTGCCGATATGCCGGTGGTGATTTCCATGCTGAACAGCTACTCAGGCTGGGCAGCGGCAGCTACTGGATTTATGCTGGGCAATGACTTGCTGATTGTTGTAGGTGCCCTGGTCGGCTCATCCGGTGCGATTCTCAGTTACATTATGTGTCGCGGCATGAACCGCTCGTTTATCAGCGTCATTTTGGGAGGCTTCGGTTCAGAAGGCGGAGTGGTTGCCGATGATGAAGTTGGTGGCGAGGTTGTGGCGACCAGTCAACAAGATCTGGCCGACGATCTGAAGGCCGCTGAAAATATTATTATTGTCCCCGGTTTTGGTATGGCCGTTGCTCACGCACAACAGGCTGTCAGCGACCTGACTGATCGGCTGCGTAAAATGGGAAAGACAGTGCGCTTTGGTATCCACCCCGTAGCGGGCCGTCTGCCCGGTCATATGAACGTGCTCCTGGCAGAGGCAAACGTGCCCTACGACATCGTGCTGGAAATGGATGAAATTAACCCGGATTTTCCCAGTACGGATCTGGTGCTGGTTATTGGCGCTAATGATACAGTGAACCCGGATGCGGTCGAAAAACCGGGTTCTCCCATTGCTGGGATGCCAGTGCTGGAGGTGTGGAAAGCGCACAAGGTGGTGGTGCTCAAGCGCTCTATGGCTTCCGGTTATGCTGGCGTAGCCAACCCGCTCTTCTACAAGGAAAACACCCGGATGCTGTTTGGGGATGCAAAAGACAGCCTGCAGGGCGTGCTGGGGAAGATGAATGAGTAATTGTAGGAAATAGCTCTGGTTATTAAATATCCATCCCAGCCGGAGTAGAGCTAGGTTTTCACCTTTTGGGTTTTTTGACCAGGCAAGTCAATGAACTATGAATCGGGCTTTATAATATCCTTGCCTGTTTTATTGGCTTTGTACTTTATGTGCTTTGTTTTGTGCTGCCAATGACGAAACTTTGGAGATGTGTAACATCAATAGGTTTTAATTTTTAAAAAATAATTGGCTATGGTACTCTCTTTCAATGGGAGGCCGTTTTCCTAGGGTTGAATATAATAAAAAGAATAATGAGATGAATGATGAGTACCATTGTGCATAGTTTGGCCCTGCGATGTCTGGTTATTTTCTGTGCTATTTGTGTTGTCGGTTGTGGTGGTGGCAGCGGCGGTAGAGACAGTGCTGGTAATGTAGATATTCCCATAGGGGGTGTACCGGGCAGTTCCAACTGGGTAAAGGGGCAGTTCCTGCCTGCTTCCGACTTTGAGGGGAAGTGTGTTTCTCCACGCAGCGGTATTGACCCCACCACTGGTGGGAGCTATACGGAGGTGCAGGGCACCCGCCTGGATGAGAACAACTGGCTGCGCTCCATGAGTAATGAACTTTACTTGTGGTATAACGAAATTGCTGATCAAGACCCTGCTGGGTTTGATGATTCTCTGGAATATTTTGCTGAGCTTAAAACTTTTGCACTGACGGCCTCCGGTCAGGAGAAAGACAGATTTCACTTTACCTTACCCACCGAGGAATGGTTGGACCTGACAGAGTCCGGTATCTCTGTTGGTTACGGTTTCCAATGGGCGCTGTTGTCTGCTGTGCCACCCCGTAGGGCAGTGATTGCCTATCTGGATACCGAAAGCGCCGAAGGCTTGCCCGACTATATAATGCGTGGTACAGAATTGCTGAGTGTGGATGGTGTCAATGTGGTCAATAGCGACGATATTGATACGCTAAACAGAGGCATGTGGCCTGCTTCGGCGGGAGAACAGCATGTCTTCAGACTCCTGCCGCCTGGTGCAACCGATCCTGTTACCGTGACACTCACAGCGAAAGTGGTAACTTCTGATCCTGTACAATCTGTAAAGTCTATACAGACAGATTCAGGACGGAAAGTGGGTTATATGCTCTTTAATGATCATATTGCCACTGCTGAAGGGGAGTTAATCAGGGCAGTGTCCGATCTGAGGGGAGAAGGCGTCGAAGATCTGGTACTGGATCTTCGCTACAATGGTGGTGGCTATCTGGATATTGCCAGTGAACTGGCTTATATGGTTGCCGGTGATTCTACTTCGGGCAGGACTTTTGAGTTGTCCAGATTCAATGACCAGCATCCCAATATCAACCCAGTTACAAATCGGCAATTACTGCCAACGCCTTTCCATAATACCAGCCGGGGATTTGGTGCGGTACAGTCCGGCATGACACTCCCATCCCTAAACCTGCAGAGGCTTTTTGTACTTACCGGTGAGGGCACCTGTTCTGCCAGTGAAGCAATCATTAACGGCTTGCGTGGAATTGATGTCGAAGTAGTCCAAATTGGTGACACTACCTGTGGAAAGCCGTATGGATTTTACCCGTTGGACAACTGTGGCACGACCTATTTCACGATCCAGTTTTCCGGTGTGAATGCCAAAGGATTTGGTGATTATTCGGATGGCTTTGTACCAGGTGGTTCTCACCAGGCCGAGGCACATCTGCCTGGGTGCCAACTCGGCGATGATTTTACACATTTTCTCGGGGATACAAATGAAGCTCGCTTTGCCGCGGCACTAAACTATATCGATACAGGTAGCTGTGGAGATATCCCTGTAAATGCATTCTCACCTTCCCCGGCCAGGGAACGGTTATCGGGGGTGTATGCTCGTGTGCCCAAAGATATTGCCCGCAGCAATCGTATTATGGTGCGGTAAAGGTGAAAGCATCTGTGTTGCTGCTGGTATGTCTTGTCACTACTATAACTTTCGGTTGCGAATCTCAGCCAGCTGCTTTGGTACTTCAGCCTGCCTTACTCATTGAAGTTAACCCACAAATTCGTGCAGAACTGCAAGAACTGGTTTCTGCGGCGATAGGTGGTATATCGGTTACCCTTGGGCCAGATGTACTGACCAAAGACAGTCTTTTACTCATAGAGCGCAGTTCCCGTCAAATGCGGATCACTGGCCGGGAAATGCAGAGGCCGGTGAAATTCCAACTCTTAACTGATGGGGAAAAATGTTGGCTTGAGCGTTTACCCAACGGAGCACTACGGGAGTTGCAGGTTTCATGCCGGGCCGCCAGAGCCTTTTAATTTATCTCCCTTAAGGAGATGGTGCAACAAGGGATGACATGGCCAAAGTTGATGAAAACTGAAGTGTCGGCTTTGTAGTGCGAGTGATATTTAGGGCAGGATTTTGATCAATACTGAAACCTCTAGGGGCTGCGTTCCCGCTCCGAAGGGTTGATGGCGCGCGCAGGGTCCCGAAGTGCATGGTGTCTATCCTGCAGGGTGGGCTGAAGTTTCTTGATCAGTTTGTGCGCGGTGGCGCGATAACTGGTGAGTTTGCCACCTGCTACTGCGAGGATGCGTGGATTTCTGCTGTTGTCACAACAAATCATGGATTCCCGTGAGCGGGAAAAGGGACTTCTCGCAACCCTCGGCAGTACTCGAAGACCGGCAAAACTCTCATAGATGTCTTTTTCTTGCAAACTGCGGGTTTGACTGAAGTACTTTTGTACCGTGCGCAGCAGGTAGGACTCCTCTTCCGCAGTGGGGGCTACATCGCGTGGGTCGCCATGGTAATGGCGCTCAGTGGTGCCCACCAACGTTTTGTCCTGCCAGGGCATAACAAATACCGCGCGCCCATCGCTCGCTTCTATATAAAAGATTTTGTTCCCTAGGGATAACGGCAACAAAATGTGTGTACCGGCAACCAAATCGATCGGTGGCAGCGGCAGTGAAGGGATGCAGCGTGCGTTGGTGGTGGTCACCCAGGGACCACTGCAATTGACCAGGGCGCGGGCGCGCAGTGTATTGAGTTTTCCGCCAGCCACATAGTCCACGCGGACACCGTCCTCGGTGATTTCGGCGCCTACCAAGCTGCCCGGACAAATAATTTGTGCGCCGTTGGCGACCGCTGATGCGACCACGTCGCGAGTCAGGGCAGCGTCGTCGGTTTGAGCATCGTAATAGCGAAATACTGCGAGAAGCCCCTCCCGCTTAAGTCCCGGCAGGCTGTCCCAATCAGATTTTGGCAATGATCGGAAAAATGAAATGCCACTATTCACGCCGGAGAGCAGGGCATAGAGACTGAGTCCCAATCTGACCATCCAAGGCGGCCTTTTACTATGTCGGTAGACAGGTATATAAAAGGGCACCATACGCACCAACTGGGGTTTATTTTGTAATAGCCAACTCCTCTCACGTAAACACTCGTATACCAGGCGGAATTGGCCGGTCTCCAGGTATCGCAATCCCCCGTGGATCAGTTTGGATGAGCGCGAGGATGTGGCCGCAGCAATGCCGAGTTGTTCCAGTATAACGACAGAGTAATGGGCCTGGGACAATGCTTCGGCTGTACCTGCACCTAGGATACCTGCGCCAACCACCAGAACGTCAAAATCCGTAGACATTAGCTATTTCCCGCAAGCACATAAATTGCAGCAGGCTCCCTGAAGACAGGGAATGGCATGCCCTTTTGTGTCTGCCGAGGCTCAGCTGTGATCCGGAAGAAGACCCGTTGCAATGGTTCTGGTGGTAATTTCTTGTGCCTGATATAGCAGTGCCGGGCCAGGAGGTGCTCTTGGGCGAGTGTCTCAATATCCACCGACAGGCGGCGGGATAGGCTGGTAACCTGCAATACCATCCTGTACCACCCCATAGACAGGGCGGTGGGTAAGCTGTAAAAGTTCTGGCTAGCCGGGACATTGGGCATGTGGCGACTGCACTTCCAGTCCTGTAGTTTCACCCCAGCTGCGTTGGAAGCGAAGCCGATAAGATGAAAACTATCCAGCAACAGCACTGGGGGCTGGGAGCCCTTCAGCTTGAAGGAAAAGCGCGAATGCCTGTCGCACGGCTGTTCGTTGCGGTAATACCGGTGGGTATCACTGCGGCTGAAGCAGATATTGTGCCGAACGGCATAGGCCCCCTGGTACTGAGCTGCCTCAAGGACGGAGGTGACTTTATCCGATGGAAAGAGGTTGTCGTCCTGATCGGTAATTGGCATGTAAATCAGCTCCAGGACGCAGATACTATATACTGGCAGAGCTGGGGCACGTCGTTATTCAGCACTACACAGGCGATTTGGCCCCGGTCTACAGTCGAGCCTTACAGGAAAAATAGACGCTGTGGACCTTGTTGCAAACGGGCTGGAAAGGATGGCATCAACCAGTCCTATAACCCTTGAGAGAGACGTGGGCTGCCGAAATGCTGACAAGGGAGTATGCAGTGAATAAACGACATGTTTTCACAGGGTGTGGCTTGTCAGGAAGTTGGCCCAATGTATGGATAGATGCTGGTCAAAGTAATTTTTGCGAAACTTGGATTCTTAGGCTCAACGGGCTGTATCCTCTGTGCCACGGTGAAAATACGTTTATCGGTAACACGAATTGCCGAGTTCTAATGCCCTCATTGCCCTGTGGCGTGAAGGACTTTTTACTTCCCCTGTCTGTGCCCCACGGCTGGCCAGCGCTATAATCCCGCATTTTTAACAGCCTCTAATTTTAGCTTGAATCAGGTTTGCCATGAGTGTAAGAACCCGAATAGCACCCTCCCCCACAGGCGATCCCCATGTTGGTACAGCCTATATCGCCTTGTTCAACCAGTGTTTTGCCCAGGCACAGGGCGGCCAGTTTATTTTGCGTATAGAAGATACCGATCGGCAACGCAGTACCCCGGAGTCAGAAAAAGCGATTCTCGATAGTCTGCGCTGGCTGGGGCTGGACTGGCAGGAGGGGCCAGATGTGGGCGGCCCCCATGGCCCCTATCGCCAGAGTGAACGCGGTGATATCTACAGGGCCTATTGCGATGAACTGGTGGAAAGAGGTCATGCGTTCCACTGTTACCGAACTGCACAGGAACTGGAACAGCTCCGCGAAGCACTGCGGGAATCCGGGCGCATAGCACTCAAGCCCGGTGATTTGGCACTGCCGCTGGAAGAAGTGGAAAAGCGCCGTGCCGACGGAATGCCTTTTGTGGTGCGTTTACAGGTGCCGGAGAGTGGTACCTGTGTGATAGAGGACCTGTTGCGGGGGCCCATAGAGATAGACTGGGCCCAGGTTGATGCACAAATTTTGCTCAAATCCGATGGTATGCCCACTTACCACCTGGCCAATGTGGTGGATGATCACTTGATGGAGATTACGCATGTGCTGCGAGGTGAGGAGTGGATCAGCTCTGCACCCAAGCACAAACTGCTATATGAATATCTGGGCTGGGAGATGCCGGTACTCTGCCACCTGCCACTATTGCGAAACCCGGACAAAACCAAGCTCTCGAAGCGCAAGAACCCAACCTCTATCCTCTATTACCAGCGCGCCGGCTTTATGCCAGAGGCTCTGTTGAACTATCTTGCCCGTATGGGCTGGTCCATGCCGGATGAGCGGGAAAAGTTCGCCCTTGAGGATATGCTTGAGCACTTCGACATTCAGAGGGTTTCCCTTGGTGGCCCGGTTTTCGATGTAGAGAAGCTGTCCTGGTTAAATGGCTTGTGGATCCGTGAACTGGGGGACGAATTGCTCGCAGATCGCCTGACTGACTGGCTGTTCAATCGGGAAAACCTGCTCAAGGTCCTGCCTTTTGCCAGGGAGCGCATGGAGACTTTTGGCGACTTTGCACCACTAGTCAGCTTTCTTGCCTCGGGAAAGCTCGATCTGACACAGGAAAGTTTCACCGGCAACAGGCTGGCGCTGGATGAGCAAAAGCGGCTACTGCAATTTGCCTTATGGCGTCTGGAAGCGTTGCGCGCATGGGACCGCGACAGCATTTTTCAGGCAGTAAAAGGGCTGGCTGCATCCATGGGTATCAAGCTCAAAGACTTCAATGCCCCCCTGTTTGTGGCAATCAGTGGTACCACTACCTCTTTTTCTGTGATGGATGCGATGGTACTGCTGGGCCCAGAGCTCAGCCGCGCCCGGTTGCGCCAGGCAATTGACACCCTGGGCGGGGCGGGGAAAAAAGTGCTAAAACGCTGGGAGAAAGAGTACGCCGTACTGGCATGAGTCCATGTGCGGACTCCTGGCTTCAGCGCAGGGGGTTGGTTGCTAACTCCCTGATTAAAAGTGCTTTTTCCTGTTGACAGGTGTCCAAACCTTGTTAGAATGCGCCCCGTTTTCGGAGAAAATGCAGAACATTTGGGGCTATAGCTCAGCTGGGAGAGCGCAACACTGGCAGTGTTGAGGTCAGCGGTTCGATCCCGCTTAGCTCCACCAAATTCCCCATGTATATCAAGAGGTTGTGGGGGAAGGTTTTTCGGCTTCTTTTTAGGTGAACAAAAACTGGACAAAAACTCGCAGGAATGAAAAGAGGGCCATTTGGAGCTCTTCTTTTTTATCTGAATTTCCCCTTATCAAAACTCTCTGCCTATAGCCTGGTGTTAGTTGAGCGCTTACGTATATTCTGAAAAAGAATGGCGTGCGATATGGATGATGCGAGATAAAACTATTGGTAGTGTTCAGAATTCTGAACACTACCATAAAAAGGGCATCACTTATAAGGTGATGTCCTTTGTCTGTCTCAGATAAAACTTGCTAATTTAGGTAAGTTTTAACTATTGTGCTCTGTTCATAGTCTCTGTAACTTCAACTCGACTTTCAAGCGTCAAGTCCGACTGTTTTATCGCATTCAAAGCTTGTAACAAGTCAATGCCTTCTCTAACTTTCAAGATGGCAATGTCAGTGCCGGGAAATTCCGATAATACTTCCATGTCAGCAACTGATGCTACTTCTGACGCGCTGACATTTTTACCTAATAAAACTGTGATATTACCAGTTAAAGTTGTTAGCTCATCGGTAAGTGTATTTCGTACTATTGTACCTTTAGCAACAATGTCTGTTGCTGCATCAGCATTGATATTCACTATGGCCATTTCACCTTTTATTGCAACAACCTGCTCTGGTGCAGCAATCGATGATGGGACACTGGCCATTGATCGCTCAACCCTAAAGATACCAAACTCAGCAGAGCTCGCTCTTGCTCCGGATATCGTTCCTAGCGACTTGACCTTTATATCATTCTTTTCCATGTTGTCAACAGCACTAGCCTGCGCCATCCCTGATAAATACAGTGCGGCAGTTAAGATCATTAATGTATTAAGCTTCATTGTATTACCCTTCTTATTGAGCTGCACGTCCGAATGTTCTTAGTGATACACCTTCTAGAACACTCTCTACAGGATTATTTATCAGGCCTGTCGCCCCAGAAAAGTTATTCGTGCGTGAGAATTCGATGTTAGTTTCACCAG
>NZ_JAVAMR010000149.1:0-877 GCF_030731025.1 Microbulbifer sp. 2205BS26-8
TCCTCTAGTTGTCGTGTTCAAATATGAGCATCTAAACAGGACAACTCATTTGGGGCTCAGGAATGCGTAAACCACGTTCAATCGATGTGTCACTTGCAACATCATTTGCGCCTGTAGCAGGGGTGTGAGCCGCAGTTGTTGTTTTAGATGAAATTCCAATGCACTCACAGTTTATTGGCGGCGCATTATTAATGATTGGCTTAACTGTTTTTTATATGCGATTTATCTACAATGTAAAAAAGACGTCACAACAGATGATTCTATGAGTGAAGATGAAGTTGTACTAATGTTGGATGCAAAGTGCAGAACAGGCCTTAAAGGCGTATGAAGTATTTGAAATAAAGCTCATAATTAAAACATAGCCATGTAAGAGGGTATGTATGTTTACACAATCTTTTCCTTTCATTAAAAAACTACTTGTTGGTGATCGTAGTTGGGAATGGTTACCTATTTTGGTTGCACGAGTATCATTGGGATTGTTTTTTTCGGTGTCTGGGTATAACAAACTATTTATGCCTGAAAGGCATGCAGACCTTATAAATTTGATGAGCGAAATAGGAATGCCCTTTCCTGAGCTTATGGCGCTGTTTTTGGCTTGTGTAGAATTTTTTGGTGGGTTGCTCTTAATCGTGGGTCTCTTGTCGACACTTGTTGCAATTGTATTGACGATTGCAATGATTGTTGCCATCGCCACTGTTGAAATTGAACATGTTATTCCTAAAGGCATTGGGCCATTGGATTGGATGAGCTGGTTTCTTTATTTACCCCAAGTTTTATATATTATTTTATTTGTATGGTTAATGGCTACGGGTCCTAGTCGATATAGTTTAGATTATCTAATCGCTAATAAATTAGGCATTAATAATAACAATTAATG
>NZ_JAVAMR010000150.1:0-852 GCF_030731025.1 Microbulbifer sp. 2205BS26-8
CGTCATATTTAAATGGAAAATACAAGCATGAAAAAAATATTTGGTAGTATTCTCTTTTTTGCGGTTATGACCGTGAGTAACGTGCAGGCATTAACCAACTCTACATCATCTAAAATTTCACAGCTTACGATTGGAAGTAACTTCGCACGCGTACAGCTAGAATCCATGACTGAGATGGAGGGTTGTTCGCAACAGCAATATTATATTTTGGATATATCTGAGAATAAAAATTCAGCAATGCTATCTGCTTTGTTGGCAATCAAGTCAATGGGTTCAATGGTAATTATACAGGGCGATGGTTGTCTTCAAGGATTTCCTCTAATAAGCCATATCTATTATTACTGAGCAAACCTAACAAGCGACACAAAAGATATCTACACAATAAAGCCGCCCCGCTTGAATTATTGCCAATTCTGGTGTTCAACAAGCCTGATTAAGCAGCGCTCTGACCGGCTGTTGTCACCTCCTCTCCATCCTTGAATTTCACTCCGGTGATGACCTTGGCAAGGTAATCAAAGCCCCGGAGCTTTTTCCACTTTTCTTCTGCACACATTCCCAGCTTGAACACCATGTGTAGCATTCCTTCTCTCGACAGGCAGCCTTTCGAGCGCTTGGTCCAGTGTCGTATTGTCCCGAACGTCGACTCGATCGGGTTCGTTGTCCGGATGCTCTGCCAGTGTTTTGCCGGGAAGTCGTAGAAGCTCATCAGTTCTTCGTGGTCCTTTAGCAGGCACTCGGAAACTTTCGGGTATTTGGCTTCGTACGTCTCGATAAACGTGTCGAATGCCTTCTCCGCGCCAACCCTTGCCTCAGACTGCCAGATGTCGTGTAGAAAGCGCTTGGCTTTCGGCT
>NZ_JAVAMR010000151.1:0-845 GCF_030731025.1 Microbulbifer sp. 2205BS26-8
TTTCCCCTTGATCCACCAAACCTATCAACAATCAGCGTGCCGCCGCCTTCGCCACTGGCGTAGACCTTGTTAGGCGTTTTATAGCTCAGTGACTGATGGGGTCGCTCTGTATTGTAGAATGAGAAGTACTGTGTCAACCCAATAGTCAACTCCCCCATGGTCGCGTAGCCCTTCAGGTATATATCCTCGTACTTCACACTCCGCCACAGTCGCTCAACAAAGATGTTGTCCAGTGCTCGACCACGGCCATCCATGCTGATCAACACACCCTCACGCTTCAGCACATCCGTAAAAGCATGACTGGTGAACTGAGAGCCTTGATCGCTGTTGAAAATCTCCGGCTTGCCGTATTCCCGCAAGGCATCCTCCAGGCAGTCAACGCAGAATACGGTATCCATGCTGTTGCTGATCCGCCAGGACAGCACCTTGCGACTGTACCAATCGATGATCGCCACCAAGTAGGCAAATCCACCTTCCAGGCGGACATAGGTCAAGTCGATACTCCAAACCTGATTGGGGCTGGTTATCTCCACACCCCGCAGTAGGTAAGGATAGATCTTGTGCTTTGGGTGCTTACTGCTTGTCGCTGGTCCTGGCGCCATCCCCGCCAACCCAAGCTGGCGCATTAGCCGCTGTACACGCTTTCGGTTAACGGCATGGCCCTGCTTACACAGAAAGTCCACCATACGACGGCTACCGTAGAACGGGTGTCTCGTGTACTTCTCGTCAATCAACCGACATAACAGTAGATCGCCGGCATCGGACTCTCGCTTGACCGTATGCCGCTGCCGATACACCGTGGCCCTCGACGTCTCAGCCAGCTTGCACTGGCGGCTCAGAGGGAG
>NZ_JAVAMR010000152.1:0-833 GCF_030731025.1 Microbulbifer sp. 2205BS26-8
ATCTTGTTTTTTAAATTTTTATAGTTAGGAGTTGTGTTTCTGATAAACCGGGAAGTGCTTTTTGCCATATAAAAGCAAAACCCTTAAATAAGATCCCTGCAGCCTCTTTATATTAATTACATTATTTGCCTTTGTCAGCAGTGCTGTAATGGCTTGTAATCATCCTAATAAATGTCATTACCGTAGAAAACTAGTAACGGATTACCAGGAGTTGGTATTAAGGTGGCCAACTCATAGCCTCACTGACTTTTGCTTAACGGTTCACACAGGCAGAAGATGACTGCGCCCAATTGTGACATCTTCTGATGGCCCAAGGAAGCCTGCTTGCTGCTGGGCTGTTTTTTTCAAGAAGAACTTCCGACCAAACAGTAAGCGCAATGGCGACATCCGACGAATAGGCAGCGCAAGTCTTATCATCCAAGCCGCCGCATCCTTGTATGCAGGTTTTCTCTTGTAGTTCAATCTCTCTCAGATCTTTTATAATGGTTTGTTTTGGCGCAGTATCCAAAGCCCGCTGGCAGTTTTCTTGCTGAGTTGTTGCCACAGCCAGGGGCAGCCAAATTATTAAGAAATATTATGGTTGCTTGCTGCTAGGCCGCCTCAAGTAGGAATTCAGAATTGTTGAGAAAAGGTGAGGTTCCCGTCTGAACGCACAGAATTACTGAGAAATACTGAGGTGGTTTTTAAGCATCATTGAGACGCACCAATCCCATGCACCCACAAGGCCACTTAAAAGGCTCAGAGGGCCGCAGAAGCCCTTTCAGCAGGGGGTATGCACTTGCTATACATGCACCTCAAGGTTTTGCGACCAGTACGCGCGCTAGTAGCGCCAG
>NZ_JAVAMR010000153.1:0-813 GCF_030731025.1 Microbulbifer sp. 2205BS26-8
AAAAGTCATACCCACGAAAGTAATAGAATAGGTGACTTTGCTGCGTATCGGTGAGTGATGATAGAGTATACTGGATCTCAGTAAGATAGTAAAAATTATTTAATTAACGGGTGTCTGGCAAGCATAGCATTTTACCAAGGCATGCTGAGCGCCTCTATAAATTGACTATAAAATAAACATATCGATTAAATAATAATCAAGTGGCAAGTTTTAGCTTGCCAGAAGCTCATGGTTTGCCACAAAAATTGAAATTCTTTAAATTGGCGCGGTAATTGCCGCAAATGAGAGATCCATGGGAAAATGAAAATGCAAAAACCACAACAAGACACAAACAGAATGGCAACCTCATAGAAGGCTTTTTTGTGTCCTCCTCTATTTACGATACTTGGCTCTTTTTCGTCGGTATCGTCAAGTTGACCCAGTCGACCTATTAAAAAGCCGCTTCTGACCTTTTAGACGCCTTCGCCACCACTGCATTGATCCGCTGCTGAATCACATCCAGTTTTAGCTGCTTGGCCTTGCGCGACACATCCTTCGCCAAAGAGATCTCATTTACTCCCCAATCACCACCCGCAGATTTACCGTGCGCTGGATGCACTCCATACGCCATGCGCCTTTATTGACCTCTTCGTTCTCGGTGCCCTCTGCAACAGCGGAGGCCTGCAGGGTTTCCACCTTGCCCGGTGTCTGCCAGGGCGTGCCATCGGCATTGTTGCGCACTTGGTTATCCGTGGTAACGAAGGCACCGATCATCTTGTAGGCGAACTGGTCGGGGCTGCCGTCCTGGTCCAGATCGATTGGGTTCCGTACCTG
>NZ_JAVAMR010000154.1:0-813 GCF_030731025.1 Microbulbifer sp. 2205BS26-8
CGGGTGCTGCCATCGTTGAAACCACCCAGGGCCGTGAGCTGCTGGCTGTTGCCCGCGGGCAGGTTCACCACCGCCGGCGTTACCTGGATACTGGTCAATGCGGCATTGGTCACGGTCACCGAAACCATATTGCTGAAAACGCCGTCCCGGTTGGCGGAGACAATGGTGCTGCCCGCCGCCACCGCCATCACCTCGCCCAGGCTATCCACGGTAGCAATTGCGGTGTTGTCGCTGTCCCAGTTCACGCTGGTGGTAATGTCGAGATTGCTGCCATCGGTGAAAATACCCAGGGCCGTGAGCTGTTGGCTGTAGCCCGCGGGCAGGTTCACCACCGCCGGCGTCACCTGGATAATGGCCAGTATGGCATTGGTCACGGTGACCGAAACCGTATTGCTGACAATGCTGCCCTGGCTGGCGGAGACACTGGCGCTGCCCACCGCCACCGCCATCACCTCGCCCAGGCTATCCACGGTGGCAATTGCGGTGTTGTCACTGAACCAGGTCACACTGTTGGTGATATCGGTGGTGCTGCCATCGCTGAAAATACCCAGGGCCGTGAGCTGTTGGCTGTAGCCCGTGGGTAGGCTCACCACCGCCGGCGTCACCTGGATACTGGTCAATACGGCGGTCACGGTCACCGAAACCGTATTGCTGACAATGCCGTCCTGGCTGGCGGAGACACTGGTGCTGCCCACTGCCACCGCCATCAGCTCGCCCAGGCTATCCACCGTGGCAATTGCGGTGTTGTCACTGCGCCAGGCCACACTGTCGGTGATATCGGCAGTGGTGCCATCGCTGAAATTACCCAGGGCG
>NZ_JAVAMR010000155.1:0-813 GCF_030731025.1 Microbulbifer sp. 2205BS26-8
AGGGTGCTGCCATCGCTGAAATTGCCCAGGGCCGTGAGCTGCTGGCTATTGCCCGAAGGCAGGTTCACCACTGCCGGGGTCACCTGGATACTGGTCAATACCGCGTTGGTTACGGTCACCGAAACCGTATTGCTGATAAGGCCGTCCTGGATGGCAACAAGGCTGGCGCTGCCCACCGCCACCGCCACCACCTCGCCCAGGCTATCCACGGTAGCAATTGCGGTATTGTCAATGAGCCAGGTCGCGCTGGTGGTAACATCGAGGGTGCTGCCATCGCTGAAAATACCCAGGGCCGTGAGCTGTTGGCTGAAGCCCGTGGGCAGTCTCACCACCGCCGGCGTCACCTGGACATTGGCCAATACGGCATTGGTCACGGTCACCGAAACCGTATTGCTGACAATGCCGTCCTGGCTGGCGGAGACACTGGTGCTGCCCACTGCCACCGCCATCAGCTCGCCCAGGCTATCCACGGTGGCAATTGCGGTGTTGTCACTGCGCCAGGCCACACTGTTGGTGATATCGGTGGTGCTGCCATCGCTGAAAATACCCAGGGCCGTGAGCTGTTGGCTGTAGCCCGTGGGTAGTCTCACCACCGCCGGCGTCACCTGGATACTGGTCAATACGGCGGTCACGGTCACCGAAACCGTATTGCTGACAATGCCGTCCTGGCTGGCGGAGACACTGGTACTGCCCACTGCCACCGCCATCAGCTCGCCCAGGCTATCCACCGTGGCAATTGCGGTGTTGTCACTGCGCCAGGCCACACTGTCAGTGATATCGGCAGTGGTGCCATCGCTGAAATTACCCAGGGCC
>NZ_JAVAMR010000156.1:0-780 GCF_030731025.1 Microbulbifer sp. 2205BS26-8
CTAATTAATAATACTGAAAACAAAGGATTGAAAAATGAAACATATTGTTATGCTACTATCATTTGTATTGACTACTTTTGCTTTTGCAGAAGAAGTTGATACGACTGGAGAGAATCTAATCATATTACACAATAATACTCCTGCTATCTCTCAAGTAAAAACAGATGGAGTGTTTGCTGCTGCTCCCAACAGGTGGGCATGTTATGCTGTGTACCCAGGAAATGGTATCAACCAATATGTTGTAGGCTCTCCATCGCAGAGCAGAGAGTTGGTGGCATATTTAGCTGTCAATAGGTGTAACAACGTAAATAATTCCACCAATTGCTATATCCAAGAATGTCGCTATGGTCAATACTAAATGACCCGGTAACAAATCTTGTGTAACTGCCATTGGTTAAATAGGGTTGGTGAGCCGATCTTAAAATTCAATCATAAATCGACTCACCGCCTGGCGCCAATGTGGCCCTCCTAAGGTTGTGTAGAAACTACACCCGAGAATCAATACCGCTTGATTACCGATGTCGAGACGGGCAGGCAGAGTCTGAGTTTTCGAATATAGGAAGTATAAAGACCCTTTTAGCTGGATTAGTTCAGGCAAAATCTGACACTTCTCCTTGAAAAAAGGGGTTATCGGTTTGACAGAAGGTGACAAAACCTGAAATCAAAACTCGACCAACGGTGTCCGACTGAAAAAGAGTTTAACGCGATAAAATTCCAGCACTGACACGTATATTTGGCCTCATAGGTGCGCGTGCAAAAGATATTTGAACTTTTTTCGAG
>NZ_JAVAMR010000157.1:0-779 GCF_030731025.1 Microbulbifer sp. 2205BS26-8
ACCATTCCCGCCGGACGCACCCTGAATGTCAGTGACAATGTGGAACTGCGGGTGCGCGGAGTGTTGCAGATTGACGGCACCCTGCGTGGCATACCAGGCAATAATGCCGCGGGTTTTCTCGGTTCCGTGTACGGCGGGCCCGGATTTGCCGACAGCCAAAACCCCTACCAACAGAGCCAGGCCAAAGGCAAGGTGGTGCGCGGGCGCAACGCCGTGATGCCGGCACTGAATATTGTCAATGCAGGGGGCGACCTGCAGGGCATCCCCGACGACCTGCGCGGCAGTGGCGGTGCGGATGGGGGGCGCAGTTTCTACTGGAACCGCGCCCAGAGTGCCACCATTGCCGCGGGTTCGGGGGGCATTGGTGGCAGCGGCGGTGCCGGCCTGGCGGTGATCGCCCGCGGTATCGCGTTTGGTGTGTCGGGCACACTCCAGACCACCGGTGGCCATGGTGGCCCCGGTAGCGGTTTTGGTCCCAGGCCCATCCCCGGTGGCAGCGGCGGCGGCGGTGCACCTGGCGGCGTCGTGCTACTGGTGGACGGCACCGGCAATCCCATGCCGGTGCTCACCAACAATAAACTCATTGCCTGCTATGGCCACAGTCCTGACACCCCCGGCAGTGCCGGGCTGGGGGATCGCTGTCTCGGCACCAGTGCCGCGCGGCTTTTGTTCGTACCCAAATCCCGCACGCCCTACGACGACTACGAGGACCCGGCCCTGGATCCCGGTGTGCAACAGGCCATGGATGCCGCTGCGGCTGCCCAGGCCGATGCCACTGC
>NZ_JAVAMR010000158.1:0-778 GCF_030731025.1 Microbulbifer sp. 2205BS26-8
TTGCACAAAAGGGTGGTAATGATGAAGTAGTGTATGGAATTGGTCCTCCTTTAAGCCCTGTAGGATTTAGGGCGTTATTTACAAAGCAACTTTGGAAAAAAGTTTTCAAGAGGGGTGATTCAGAAGCGAATGTCCAATTTGGTAATAATCCTAATCAAGTTAATCATGCTTTCAGGCACACAGATAAATTAGGCTTGGAGAGGCAGGCAGTACAGAACGCCATTAGAAAAGATTTGCAGTCAGCTGCATCGAGTATCAAATCAAACCGACCTTTTAATCAAGTTATTAGCGTTGAAGGACAGCGCATTCAATATACAGGCTACCGCCTTGTAGATGGAACTATTAACGTTGGGAGAATTCACGGTGCCCCGTAAGCCAACTGTAGATGAGCTGAGACTTATAACAAACTTGGTTTCAAAAGCAAATGACCTCCAACTTCCTATCAATTGGTCTGAGAAAATCTTAGTAAAAACTATGAGTGATGGTGGAATGGGGAGCCTGCGTCTTGATATTTCTGGTTTGTTCTCGAAAGATAGAATATTTGGCAAGCAGGTCAGTGAATGTAAGTTTATCGACATTGATGCTGTTGAGGTTATTGCATCGCTTTATGTAGATCAAAATGGGGATTTATTTGAACTTGATATTTGGAAGACTAACTTTGAAAAGCTCAAACAAATTCCTAAGAATTTTAAAGATGTCTAAATCTTAGACAATAGTCATATTAGCAAAGCCCCGGTAGAGCAATCTGCCGGGGCTTTGTCATTAAGACACCTATTCA
>NZ_JAVAMR010000016.1:0-72914 GCF_030731025.1 Microbulbifer sp. 2205BS26-8
GCTCATGGTATTCTCCGGTTCAGAGTACGGAGGCATGAGCAGTTACACAATTTAATTTACACTCTCCAGGTCTTCGAATTCACCCAGTGAATGTATCTCAACAAAAGGCGCTACGCTATGAGTGATTGGATCGAGCTCGGCTAAATGCTGTTCCTGCATTGATTCCCTGTCTTCCTTGCTGCGCCAGCAGGCAATGGCGATCAGTCTGTTTGGATCACTGATGTTTTGGTGAAGTTCCGTCCCCATGGCACTAGGGGATTGCTGAATTAATGTGGACGCCTTTACTCAGGCCTCGGCATATTCCTCGGCACTGAATCCTTGCTTGATACGAATCTCAAAAATATATTTCATCATTATTTCTCTCAACAATATCTCTAGTGAAAATCCCGGCAATAAAAAAGGCCGCGTATCGCGGCCTTTTTGAGGGATGGGGGCAATCAGAGTTTCCTCAGATTGTTGTGGCCGTGTCGGATATCCGTCCCCTCCACCAAATACACCACCTGTTCACAAATATTCTTGGTGTGATCGCCGATGCGCTCCAGTGAACGCAGGGTCCACAACACATTGATCACCCGCGAGATACTGCGTGGATCTTCCATCATATAGGTAACCAGCTCACGCACTGCGCTACGGTAATCCATATCCACCTGCTCATCTTCCGCCAGGGTACGGAGGGCCGACGCCACATCGAAACGAGTATAGGCATCCAAAGCATCATTGAGCATTTTGCGCACGGCACTGGCGATATGGCGTATCTCAGTATAGCCCCGCGGCGAGGTGCCCTCGTCAGTCAGTGCTATGGCCATTTTTGCGACTTTGCAGGCCTCATCGCCAATGCGCTCCAGGTCGCGGGCGATACGGGTTATTGACATCACCATGCGTAAATCCGATGCGGCAGGCTGGCGCTTGGCAATAATCAGGGTCGCGTGCTCATCCAAAGCCATCTCACTGCGGTCGATTTCTTCTTCGATCCGTAGGACTTTCTCCGCCAATTGACTGTCGGCATTGGACAGGGCATCCACAGCATCGGCCACTTGGCAGGCGACCATACCACCCATCTCCAACATTTCGGTCTTGATACCTTCCAGATCCTCGTTGAACTGGCGGGAGATGTGCTGGTCGAAATGCATTTCCATAGTTGACTCTCGGGGCAAAACTGGCTCAGCCGAAGCGGCCGGTGATATAGGCTTCGGTTAATTCATGTTCGGGATTGGTGAACACGGTTTCAGTATCGTTGACCTCGACAAGATGTCCGAGGTGAAAGTAGGCGGTGCGCTGGCTGACACGAGCTGCTTGCTGCATGGAGTGGGTCACAATGACGATGGTGTAATTTTCCTTAAGCTCGTCGATCAATTCCTCGATACGTGCAGTGGCAATTGGGTCCAGAGCCGAGCAGGGCTCGTCCATCAGGATCACCTCCGGACTCACTGCAATGGCGCGGGCAATGCACAGGCGCTGTTGCTGGCCACCGGACAGACCGGTTCCCGGCTTGTTCAGGCGGTCCTTCACTTCATTCCACAGGCCGGCTCGATGCAGGCTGTTTTCCACAACTTCATCCAGTTCCGCGCGGCGACTGGCAATACCGTGGATCTTGGGGCCATAAGCGACGTTTTCGTAGATGGATTTGGGAAAGGGGTTGGGTTTCTGGAACACCATACCCACCCGCGCACGCAAGGGCACCACATCCACCTTGGGGCCGTAAATAGGTTCACCATCCAAGCTTAGCTCACCCTCAACGCGACACCCTTCAATGGTGTCGTTCATACGGTTGAGACAGCGCAGGAAAGTAGATTTACCACAGCCCGATGGGCCGATCATGGCCACGACTTCGTTGCAGCCGATATCCAGGCTCACCGAGTAAATTGCCTGGGTCTCTCCATACAGTACATTGACATTGCGCATGCGCAGTTTGGCGGTATCGATAAATGGCCGACCCATGGTTTTATTCACCTCGGTCGGGCTTTTCACACCTAGCGCACCCGAAAGCTTGGGGTGTGTCGCCTCAGTGGGTGTGGCGGCGTCCAGGGTCATGGTACTCATAAATAATCCCGCTCTCTGATCCTCTGCGCTCTGTTACCAGCGGCGCTCCAGTTTCTTTCGAAGCAATACCGCGCAGGTATTCATCACAATCAACACACTCAACAGCACCATAATGGCCGCAGAGGTGCGCTCCACAAAAGCGCGCTCCGGACTGTCGGCCCACAGGAAAATCTGTACGGGCAACACGGTAGCCGGATCGGTAATGCCGGTCGGTACATCGACAATAAACGCAACCATACCGATCATCAACAGAGGCGCCGTCTCTCCTAATGCTTGGGCCATACCGATAATCGCACCCGTCAGCATGCCAGGCATGGCTAAGGGCAGTACGTGGTGAAAAACCACCTGCATGGGCGAGGCACCCATGCCCATGGCAGCTTCGCGGATAGAGGGCGGAACGGCCTTCAGTGCAGCGCGGCTGGAAATAATAATTGTCGGCAGGGTCATCAGGGTGAGTACCAGGCCACCGACCAGTGGCGCCGAACGGGGCAATTCGAAGAAATTGATAAAGATTGCCAGCCCGAGCAGACCGAACACGATAGAAGGCACTGCGGCGAGGTTGTTGATATTCACCTCGATTAAATCCGTCCAGCGGTTCTTCGGTGCATACTCCTCCAGGTAGATGGCCGCAGCCACCCCAATCGGGAAGGACAGGGTCAGTGTTACCAGCAGAGTAAACAGGGAGCCTATCAGGGCCGCGCGGATGCCGGCCTGCTCCGGCTCGCGGGAGTCGCCGTTGGTGAAGAAGGTGGTATTAAAACGCTTTTTCAATTCGCCGCTGTCCAGCAACTGCTCTATCCAGCCGGCTTTTTGATCCGAGGTACGACCACGGAAGCCCTCCTTGGAAGCCTTCAGGCTTTTGACAAAAGTATCCACATCGTCATCAGTGGCAAGCCAGACGGTCTCACTTTTGCCGAGCAGCCCCGGATTGTCGGCCAAACGGTCGCGCAGGGTAAAGGGGGCGCCGGAGGAAACCAGGCTGTACAGTTCACGCTTGGCACTGCGACCGGTCACCGAGGGAAAGCGCTCGCGCAGGGCCTGGCGAATCACACCAGTGAAATTGGCCCAGGCCAGACTCTCGTCATCTACCGTATCAATGCCGAGCACCTGTGCATCGTAGTGCACATCCAGCTGGATAGCGGTCTGCACAAAGGCACCGCTGCCCTTACTGATAATATCAATGAACAGGATTACGACCGCGAGTACGCCAAAAACAATACTGGCAACGCCGAGCCCGCGGAAGAGCTTTTCCTTGCGATGGCGGCTGGCAAGGCGCTTTGCGATGCGCTCGCGAACCTGTGCCTGAGTCAGATCATTCATACTGCTCCCGGTATTTTTTCACTACATGCAAGGCGATAAAGTTGAGTACCAGTGTGGTGACAAACAGCATCAGGCCCAAGGCGAAGGCGGCGAGGGTTTTGGGGCTGTCAAACTCCTGGTCTCCAACCAGCAGTGTCACTATCTGTACCGTAACAGTGGTAACCGATTCCAGTGGGTTGGCGGTGAGATTGGCCGCCAGTCCAGCTGCCATCACTACGATCATGGTTTCCCCAATGGCGCGGGATACCGCCAGCAACACACCGCCGACGATTCCGGGCAGCGCTGCCGGAATCACTACCTTGCGCACGGTTTCGGAGCGGGTGGAGCCCAGTCCCAGGGCCCCGTCGCGCAGGGATTGTGGCACCGCATTGATCACATCGTCGGAGAGGGAGGAGACAAACGGGATAATCATAATCCCCATCACTAGCCCGGCGGCCAGCGCGCTTTCACTGGATGCTTGCAATCCTATCGAGGTGGCCAGGTCGCGAATAAAGGGTGCTACGGTGAGGGCCGCAAAGAAGCCGTATACCACTGTAGGTACACCGGCGAGAATTTCGAGGGTGGGCTTGGCCACCGCGCGCACGCGTCGACTGGCATATTCGGCCAGATAAATAGCCGCCATCAGACCCACAGGCACCGCCACAAACATGGCGATGGCCGACACCATCAAGGTTCCGGTAAACAGGGGCACAGCGCCGAAAGCGCCGCTGGAGCCCACCTGGTCGGCACGCAGTGCCATCTGCGGGCTCCAGTGCAGACCAAAGAGAAACTCACTCACCGGTACAGACTGGAAAAAGCGCAGGGATTCAAACAATACAGAGAGCAAAATGCCCACCGTGGTAAAAATGGCTGCGCAGGCGCAAGCGATCAGAATCGCACGCAGTACCTTTTCCACTTTCTCCCGCGCGCACAGTTTTGGTGAGAAGCGCAGCAGGGCAAAAGCGGCCAGCCCCACCGCCAGTGTCAAACTTAAAAAGGCCTGCAAGTTGCTGGAATTGCGGCGCAGGCGATTGAGATAATCTGCTGCCGATTGCAACTGGGGCGTTTTTTCCCCAATCAAATGGCCGGCGGAGAGATTCTGGATTTGGGCGTAGAGTAGATTTTGCCCGGAGGGGGTCTCGGGTTTGTCGGGAAGGCTGCCCAACACCATCGTGCGAATGATCGCATCGTCGAAGGCGATCCAGGCACCCAGCAGCAGCAGGGCTGGCAGGCCGCACCAGAGTGCTGCAAACAGGCCGTAGTAACTGGGCAGAGAAGCCAGGTTGCGCACACCACCGAGACTGCGCGCGGCACCCAGTGCCCGGCTGAAGCCAGTACCGTAGACCACCAGTATCAACAACAGCAGGAGGGCGAGCAGTGTGGGAGTTTGCATTACTTTACCGTGCTGGAAGGGGTTGCTGAGAGCATTATCGCGACTTTCCCCCAGGTTTTCATCTGACTGTACAGAAGGAATGGCCAAACTCTCACGAGCTTGGCCGCCAAGTCCCTTTGATCATACATCTTCAGACCACAATTATTTTGCAGCAAGATTACCCAATGCATTCAGCTTGCGCACGTTGGTAGCAACCTGTTGGCGCTTTTCATCGGGCAGCGGGATCATGCCCTTGTCCGCCAGGTAGCCCTCTTCCCCCCAGGCGCGCGCACTAGTGAATTCCGCCAGGAACTGTCTGATGCCCGGCACCACATCGGCATGGGCCTTTTTGACATAGATAAACAGTGGGCGCGATACCGGATAGCGCTGGTCGGCAATGGAGTCGAATGTCGGAGCCTGACCTTCGATCAGGGACCCCTGCACCTTATCGGCATTCTGGTCGAGGAAGCTGAAACCAAAAATGCCCAGAGCATTGGGGTTGGCGACCAGCTTATTCACGATCAGGTTGTCGTTTTCACCGGCTTCCACGTAAGCGCCGTCCTCGCGCACATTGTGACAGATCACCTTGTATGCACGCTTGTCGGTTTTCTTCATGGCCTTGATCCAGCCAAAGGTTTTACAGCCACCCTCCAGGGCCAATTCGGCAAAGGCGTCACGGGTGCCGGAAGTGGGGGGCGGGCCCAATACTTCGATGCGGAGGTTGGGCAGGGCTGGGTTGACGTCTTTCCAGGTCTTATAGGGGTTGGTTACCAGGGTTTTTGAACCATCCGGGTTGGGCACTTTCTTGGCCAGGGCCAGGAAGATGTCCCTGCGGGACAACACAAACGGGGCCACTTTTTTTGCATTGGCAAGCACAATGCCGTCGTAGCCGATCTGCACCTCTACGACATCGACGTCATTGTTGTTACACATCTCCAGCTCGGACTGCTTGATGCGACGGGAAGCGCCGGTGATATCCGCAGTGTTCTCGCCAACCCCCTGGCAGAACAGTTTCATACCGCCGCCGGTGCCTGTAGATTCGACAACCGGGGTCTTGAACTGGGTAGCGCGACTGAATCGCTCCGCCACCGTCGTGGTAAAGGGGTAAACGGTAGAGGAACCGACAATACTGATATAGTCGCGAGCCGCCATAGCCACCTGGGCGGTGGCGAGGGTTAGCGCCGCCAGGGAAGTGGCCAGAATTTGCTTGTTCATGTAAAACTCCAGTGAGTGTTTTTTATTTCGCGCGGCGATGCTAGGAACAATAGGTGACGATTCTATGAATAAAAGATGACAAAAAGGTTACAACTTAAAGAGAGGCCTGCTGGTGCCGGAAGGGGCAAAACGGTAACCTTCACGGCATCGAGATAACAATAAGATGCCAGAGAGAATCCCCTATGCCATTTCTGCTGCGAGGCGCGCGCGTGCTGGAAGCTCTTTCCAGACGCACCGGTCACCTTCTCGCCTGGTTTACCCTGGCCATGGCATTGCTGCAAAGCGGTATCGTAGTGCTGCGCCGCTTCTTTGACAGCGGCTCTGTCGCCCTGCAGGAATCTGTTGTCTATCTGCACGGCGCTGTTTTTATGCTCGGACTGGCCTATGCCCTGCAAACCGATGCCCATGTGCGTGTGGACGTCTTTTACCGTCAGATGCGCCCGCGGAGCAGAGCCTGGGTTAATGCTATTGGCTATCTCGTCTTCCTGTTGCCCCTGTGCGGTTTCCTCCTGGTCAGCAGCTGGCAGTTTGTCCTCAACAGCTGGTGGGTATTCGAAGACAGTGCCAACGCCGGCGGCTTGCCTGGGGTCTTTCTACTCAAGAGTCTGATTCCACTGGCCGCAATCACGCTTACCCTGGCCGGTGCAGCCCAGTTTATCCGCGCCCTGATACAGTTGATGGAACCGCCCCCAGTGGCAGCTGCTGCTGCAACATCGCCGGCATTATCCAAACAGCCCGAGGAGACCGAAGTATGATCGAACTGGTCCCCCTGCTGATGTTTGCCGCTATCTGCGCCCTGCTGATGTTCGGATACCCGGTAGCCTTTACCCTCGGTGGCACTGCCCTTATCGCCGCAGGGCTCGGTATAGTCTGTGGTGTCTTCGATACAGAACTGCTGCGGGCCTTTCCCGATCGCCTCTACGGCATTATGCAAAACGGCACCCTGGTAGCGGTGCCGCTTTTTGTTCTCATGGGTGTCATACTGCAGCGGGCCAAGATCGCCGAGGATCTGCTGGTCAACCTGACCAGGGTCTTTATGGGCGCACGCGCGGGCATGGCCATTTCTGTCGTAGTGGTGGGGACACTCCTCGCCGCTAGCACCGGTATTGTTGGTGCAACTGTGGTCACTATGGGTCTGATGTCCTTGCCCACCATGTTAAAGCAGGGCTATGCGCCCAACCTCGCCACCGGCACCATCTGTGCCACAGGTACTCTGGGGCAGATCATTCCACCATCGATTGCACTGGTACTGTTGGGCGATACCCTTTCCAATGCCTACCAGCAGGCACAGCTGTCTGCCGGCATTTTCAATCCTAAGCCGATCAGTGTCGGAGACCTGTTTATCGGTGCCATTATTCCCGGCCTGTTGCTGGTAGCGGCCTATATCACTTATCTTTTAATGATTTCGCGCCGCGAGCCGGCCGCAGCGCCACCGGGGGAACGCAAAGCACTCGAGCCCTGGCCATTGCTGCACAGCCTGTTGCCCCCCATCACCCTGATGCTGGTGGTGCTGGGCTCGATAATGACCGGCGCCGCCACGCCCACCGAAGCCGCTGGCATCGGTGCCCTGGGGGCTGGTCTGCTGGCATACAGCCGTGGTGCCCTGGACCGGACAAGAGCGGGCGCGGTTGGGCGCAGTACCCTGCAAGTGACCGCTATGGTTTTCGCCATACTGATCGGCGCCTCTCTGTTCTCCCTGGTCTTCCGCGGTTACGGCGGCGAGGAGCTGGTCACAGGGATTTTCCACAGCCTGCCCGGGGGCGTTATGGGCGCAACCCTTCTGGTGATGGTGATGATCTTCCTGCTCGGCTTTATCCTAGACTTTTTCGAAATCACTTTCGTGGTGGTGCCCATCGTTGGACCTGTGTTGCTGGCAATGGGCATCGATCCCGTGTGGCTGGGGATTATGATTGCCATCAACCTGCAAACTTCCTTCCTGACCCCGCCATTTGGTTTTGCACTTTTTTATCTGCGCGGGGTGGCACCGAGTTCTGTAGCCACCTCGGCCATCTACCGCGGGGTTATCCCGTTTATTGCCATTCAGCTGCTGATACTTTGTGTGCTGGCTCTGTGGCCTTCACTGGCAACTTGGCTGCCAGCCATGGTCGCCCGCTGAGGAGACTGCCGAGAAGCGCCCGATTCTTGAGTTTTCACAAGCAGCCCTGATTATTTACTGGTCAATTTGTGCTAGAATACGCCACCTCCCCGGCAGTCGCCCCGAATAACGCTAATGATTTATGAGCAGTCGATGTCAGCACTAGATGAAAACCCGCAACCCACAGGCACACTCGCCCTGCAAACCCTGGCCATGCCCCGCGACACCAATCCCCAGGGGGATGTCTTCGCCGGCTGGCTGATGTCTCAGATGGACCTGGCCGGTGCCATCCTGGCACAGAGTATCGCCCGCGGCAGGGTCACCACAGTAGCGGTTGGCAGTATGGTGTTTTTGCGCCCGGTTCCGGTTGGCTCCACGGTCAGTTGCTACGCTGAAGCCCTAGAGGTGGGGCGCTCCTCCATCCGGACCATGGTCGAGGTGTGGTTGACGCGGGTCGATTCCGGGGAGCAGGTAAAGGTCACCGAAGGTGAATTTGTATTTGTGGCGATCGATGATAGCGGGCGCACCAGGCCGCTGCCATAGCGTAGTGTGTTACTCGACTGCAAAAACCAGATATCACTACCAAGCGAGCCCCCGATAGCTTGCTTGGTATTTTTCAATACTTAGATCGACTTTAGTTAAAATACTCATTTATCAAAGCAAATTCCCTCTGATAACTTTGATATTTCCACGCAGGTCCCTCACAACCATCATCATTGTCCTGCAAAAGATTGCCTCGCACCATTATCCAACTATTTTCACTGGCAACTTGATAAATAAAACAATATTACATTTTTGGTTATTTTGTGAGCATGCCCTCCTGTCTACTCGCTGCCATTGTTACCGTCTATCTTTCGTGTCTTATAATAAGCTTCTTCACTGATTTGGTGATACGCCTTTACATCCTGCTCGAATGCCTTAAATGCCTGGTAAACACGGTCAAATTCTGGATCCTGCGCTGCGGACTCCCGCAGGATTTCTGCATTGATTGCCTTCAGGTGGGACAATACATCATCCGGCAGACGCCTGACCTTTACGCCGTGTTCTTCCACCAGCTCCTTCAGGGCACGATTATTGCGTGCGGTGTACTCATCCAGCATATCCTGGTTGGCAGCGCGGGCCGCGACACGCACAATTTCCTGCAGGTCTTCTGGCAGTTGCTCAAAGGCCTTCTTGTTGACAATAAACTCCATCATCGAACCGGGTTCATGCCAGCCCGGATAATAGTAGTACTCGGCCACCCGGTGAAAACCGAAGGCCAGATCGTTGTAGGGGCCGACCCATTCGGTGGCATCAATTACCCCGGTCTGCAATGCGGTATACAGTTCGCCGCCAGGGATGGTGACTGCAGTTCCACCCGCCCGGTTGAGCACCTCACCGCCAATACCGGGAATACGCATCTTCAGACCCTGTAAATCCTCAACGGAATTGATGGGCTTGTTAAACCAGCCGGCCATTTGCACACCCGTGGAGCCCCCGGCCAAAGGAATCAGGTTAAACGGTTCGTAGAGTGCTTCCCAGAGTTCCAGGCCACCGCCGTGATGCAGCCAGCCATTCATTTCCTGGGCATTCAGGCCGAAGGGTACAGCGGTGAAAAATTGAGCCGCCGGTATTTTTCCCTTCCAGTAATAGGCAGCGCCGTGACCCATTTGCGCGGCGCCTTCGGAAACGGCACTGAAAACGCCCAGGGCGGGTACCAGCTCGCCGGCGCCATAGACCTTGATCTTCAACCGCCCGCCCGACATCACCGCCACTTCCCGGGCGAAGTGCTCCGGTGCGCGACCGAGGCCGGGAAAGTTCTTCGGCCAGGTGGTGACCAGCTTCCAGTGATACCGCTCTTGGGCACCCGCCTCGGTGTACTGTTGTTGTGGTCCCAGCGCCGCTCGGGAGGCCACCAATACAGCAAAGGTAATCACCAGCAGCGCCAGGAGACCGAGGATAACGGCGGGGTACCAGTTAATTTTCTTCATCACTACCATTTATCGTTTTCTTTCTTTGGCTGGGGTGGTGGTCGGCCCCTTTTGCGCAAACGCATGGCGGCTTGCACAGGAACAACCACTTACATGGGCTGTAACTTTGCCATAGCCACCAACAGCCACTTGCTGCCGACATCGTCAAAGTTGACCTGCACACGGGCGCGGGGGCCGCTGCCTTCAAATTGCAATACGGTGCCCTCGCCAAATTTGGGGTGATCGACACGGCCCCCCATGGCCAGGGGGGGCAGGTCGTCGAAATCCGGAGGCGGGTCGGAAAACTCTCCCACCCTGCCATACTCGGCCTGGTACAACGGTCGTGATATCTCGGTTTTCAGCCGCACCTCCTGCACCAGGTCGGCCGGTATCTCGCCGATAAAGCGGGAGGGACTGTTGTAGGTTTCACTGCCAAACAGGCGGCGGTTTTCCGCATAGGTGATATACAGCCTGCGCATGGCGCGGGTGATACCCACATAGCAGAGGCGGCGCTCCTCCTCCATACGGCCCGGCTCCTGTGCTGACATTTTGTGGGGAAACAGATTTTCTTCCACGCCAGCCATAAACACCAGGGGGAATTCCAGGCCCTTGGCAGAGTGCAGGGTCATCAGTTGCACCGCGTCCTCAAATTCCTCTGCCTGCCCTTCGCCGGCATCCAGTGCGGCACTGTCGAGGAACTGGTTGAGCAGTGAAAACGTTCCCTCCTGATCTCCATCCTGCGGCAGATCCTCGCCGACAAAAGCGCGACAGGCGCTGACCAGCTCCTGCAGGTTCTCCACCCGGGTCTGGCCTTTCTCGCCTTTTTCTTTGCCGTGGAATTCCAGCAGGCCGCTGGTTTCAATCACATCTCCGGCAATTGCATCCAGCTTTTTGTCTTCGGCATTGGCGGCCAGCCGGTTAATTAAATCCTGAAATCCCTGCAGGGCATTGCCAGCACGGGCGGCGAGCACCCGCTGCTGCAACATCATCTTGGCCGCCTGCCACAGGGAGCAGCCCTGCTCGCGGGCGAAGGTGCGCACCATCTCCACGGTGCGCGCGCCTATTCCGCGTGCGGGCGTGTTCACCACCCGCTCGAAGGCGGTGTCGTCGTTGCGGTTGGCGATCAGGCGCAGGTAGGACAGCGCATTCTTGATTTCCAGGCGTTCGTAGAAGCGCTGGCCACCGTAAATGCGATAGGGGACCTGCTCGCGCAGGAGCCCCTCTTCCAGTACTCGCGACTGGGCGTTGGAGCGATACAACACGGCGATACTGTCCCGCCGGTTGCCGTCGCGCACCCAGTCTTTTATACGATCGACAATAAAACGCGCCTCATCCTGTTCGTTGTAGGCGGCGTAGACGGAGATGGGTTCCCCCTCTTCGCCATTGGTCCACAGCGCCTTGCCAAGGCGACCGCGGTTGTGGGCGATCACTGCGTTGGCGGCGTCGAGGATACGGGCGGTGGAGCGGTAATTCTGTTCCAGGCGCACTGTCTGCACACCGCGCAGGTCTGTGGAAAAGTGCTGGATATTCTCGATCCTGGCGCCGCGCCAACCGTAGATAGACTGGTCGTCGTCGCCAACCGCAGTGATATAGCTCTCTTCACCGGCCAGCAGGCGCAGCCAGGCATATTGAATCGCGTTGGTATCCTGAAACTCGTCCACCAGGATAAAGGGGAAGCGCTGGCGATAGTGGGCGAGGATATTGTCATTGTTCAGCCACAATTCGTGGGCGCGCAGCAACAATTCGCCGAAATCCACCAACCCACCACGCTGGCAGGCCACCTTGTAGGCAGCGTAAATGCGCACCATGGTCTGCAGCCAGGGGTCGGCACCGGCATCGATATACTGAGGGCGCAACCCCTCGTCCTTTTGCGCACCGATCCACCACTGGGTTTCGCGCACCGGCCATTTTTTCTCGTCCAGACCCAGATCCGCCTGCACCCGCTTGAGCAGGCGCAGCTGGTCGTCGGCATCGAGTATCTGGAAGTTTTGCGGCAGTTTGGCCTCCTGCCAGTGGGCCTTGAGGAGGCGGTGGGCGAGGCCGTGGAAAGTGCCCACCCACATGCCGAAGGTATTCACCCCCAGCAGTGCTTCGATACGGGCACGCATCTCCAGCGCCGCTTTATTGGTGAAGGTCACCGCCATAATGGCGTAGGGCGAGGCCCCCTCCACCCGCATCAGCCAGGCGATGCGGTGAACCAATACGCGGGTTTTGCCCGAACCGGCCCCGGCCAGCACCAATTGATTGCCGGGTGCCGCGGATACCGCCTCGCGCTGTGCGTCGTTGAGGGGGTCTAGAATCTGAGATACGTCCATAGGCGAGCATTGTACCAGAGCTTGTGTGCAAGACCTGTGTATATACACAGGATTTAGCCAAAATTAACCACACAAAGCCGCTCGCCAGCGATGCGCGCAGGGGCTACACTGCGCCATCTGACATTGCGAAGGAAGTCCTGTGAAACCGGCGGAAGTCACGCAAAGAATCAGCGAACAGCTCTCCTCCATGCGCAAATCCGAGCGCAAGGTAGCGGAGTATATTCTCGCCAATCCCGGCGAAATTATCCATATGCGTATCGTCGACCTGGCCACAGAGGCCCAGGTCAGTGAACCCACCGTGGTGCGCTTCTGCCGCGCGGTGGGCTGCTCGGGTTTTCAGGAGTTCAAGCTGAACCTGGCCCAGCAACTGGCCTCCAGTCCCAGCTTTGGTCAGATTGCGGTGACCGAGACGGACACCATTGCCGAATACAAGCGCAAGGTGTTTGACTCCACCGTGGATACCCTGCTCATGGTCCGGGACAGAATAGACAACCGCGCTCTGGAAGCTGCGGTAACTGCCATGGCCGCTACCCGGCGGGTCGAATTTTTTGGCTTTGGGGCCTCCGGCGCCGTCGCTGCCGATGCCCAGCACAAATTCTTTCGCCTGCAACTGGCCACCGCTGCACACTCCGATCACCATATCCAGAATATGTCGGCCATGTCCATGGAGCCCGGCGACGTGGTGGTGGCGATCTCCCAGAGCGGGCGCACCAAGGCGCTGTTGCGCTCAATGAATATGGCGAAGAAACAGGGGGCCCTGGTTGTGGGCCTGGCTCCCAGCGGCTCACCGGTAGCACAAGAGGCCAGTATCCCGCTGGAAGTGGATGTGGAAGAGGACATCGAGATCTACACGCCGCTGTCCTCGCGTATTGCCCATCTGGTGGTGATTGATGTACTCGCCATCGGTGTGGCACAGCGCAAGGGACCGCAGCTGCAAAAACATCTTTTGAAACTGAAGCAGGGCCTTTACACCCTGCGGGAAGACAAACACTGAATCCGGGTGTATTGCTGCGCCTTCACGGGGATAATAGACACACCACCTGACATAGCTTGCGCCCGGAGGCCATGTTCAGGGCAACTTGCCCCCGGGATTGCCCGCACCAAGCCTTACCAGAGCACAATCAATGACCACTGCATCAACCGCTGAACAAAAAGCCCCACGCTGGCTGGTGGTGTGGCTGGCAGCCCTCGTTTCACTGACCCCCTTCTCCATCGACAGCTACCTGCCGGCAATTCCCGCCATGGCCGCGGCGCTGGAGTCCGATGTGGCGCAGGTCCAGTACTCGGTTTCCAGTTTTTTGCTCGGCTTTGCCCTGGGGCAACTGTGTGGCGGCCCACTGTCGGACCGCTGGGGGCGGCGACTGGTGGGTACCATTGGCCTCATCATCTATATCGTCACATCGCTGCTGGTGCTGTTCGCGGACCATGTGGGCCAACTGATTAGCCTGCGCTTTCTACAGGCTATTGGCGGTGGTTTTGCCACAGTGATCTGTGCCGCCATCGTGCGCGATCTACACAGCGGCCGCGAGGCCGCCAAGATTATCTCAATCATCAGCACCATGATGCTGACGGCGCCCCTGATTGCGCCATTGATCGGCTCGCTTTTGCTGGAAGTGGGCGGCTGGCAGAGTATTTTTGTTTTTCTGCTGCTGTACGCCATGGCCATGCTGCTGCTGGTCCACCGGCTGCTGCCGGAAACCGTGCCGCGCTTCACCCGGGCCCGGCGCCAGCGGATGCCGCTGGGCTCCCTGATAGCCAGTTACGCTGTGGTACTGCGCAACCGCCGCGCCCTCGGGTTTCTCGCCGCCCAGGCCTGTGTCAGTGGCTCGATGTTTATTTACATCACCACGGCGCCTTTCGTTTTTATGGAGTATTTCAATATTGGCGCCAACCAGTTTCCGCTGTTTTTCGGCGCCTGTATCCTCGGGTTGATTGTGATGGTGCAGGTGAACATCCGCCTGCTCAACCTGTTTCAGCCGCGCTCAATTTTTCTGGCGGGTATTACACTTCAGCTTCTCGGCTGCGGCCTGCTGCTGCTGTGCACCCTGACCGGTATCCGGGAATTGCTCCTATGGATGGTGCCTTTGGTACTGGTTATCAGCTGTATCGGCATCATCGCACCAAACGCCGCCGCCTGTTACCTGGAATTTTTTCCCAAGGTAAGCGGCAGCGCCAATGCCCTCTACGGCGCTGCGATCTTTATTACCGGTGGTGTGCTGGGCGGGCTGGTGAGCAGTCTGCACACCGGCACACTGACCCCCATCGCCGCGTCGATGTTTGCCTCGGCACTGGTGGCACTGTTGAGTGCTGTTGTTGTCGCCAAAGCGCGCCAACCCATTGAACCGATCCATCGCCTCACCCTGCGCTGAGGTGGCCAGTCAGGCACTTTTGCCGTTTTCCTCCTCAAGGGCCCGTTGCACCTCTGGCCGCTCCGCCATGCGCTTTTTGAATGATTGCAATCGCGGCCAGCGCGACATATCAAATTGCAAAGACTCCAACCAGGTGGACAGGACATACAGATAGGCATCCGGCACGGTGAACTCCCCTCCCATCAGATAGCCTTTATCCAGGTGCTTCTCGATATAGTCAAAACGCCGGATCAGATTTTCACGGGCACGTTGCTGTTCTTCCTCGGGACCGTTCCAGAACAGGGGCTTAAACAGTTCATGCACTTCTGCACTCAGGAAGTTGAGCCACTCGAGCATGCGGTAGTGGGCGAGAGTGCCCACAGGTGGCACCAGATTGGCATCGGGTTTTTGTTCGGCCAAAAACTGCACTATGGCAGCACCTTCGGTGAGTATCTCGCCGCCATCGAGCTGCAGTGCCGGAACATAGCCCTTGGGGTTGATCTTTCTGAAATCATCGCCGTTTTCCAGAGTGTGGGTTTCCAAATCCACTTTGCACAGATCCAGATTGATATCCGCTTCGCGGGCGACAATATGCGGGGACAGGGAGCAGGCTCCGGGGGCATAGAAGAGTTTCACGGGTATTCCTCGATTGGCAGCTGTGTTGGTAGCAGCAGTATAGAAGTGCATTTCCGGTTGCCTTTTATACTGGTGTATTTCTCCATGCCCCGTAGCTATCCCCGGCCGTGGGGTGCTGCGTAATCGAGCTCCGGTCCTCTTGGGACTATGCCCGTGGGGTTGATATTGCGGTGGCTATCGTAATAGTGGTGCTTGATATGAAAAAAATTCACCGTCTCAGCAACACCCGGCCACTGATACAGTTCGCGGGTAAATCCCCATAGATTTTTGTAATCCGCAAGGCGCTGCTTGTTGCATTTGAAGTGGCCATGGTAGACCGCATCAAAACGGATCAGTGTGGTGAATAGTCGCCAGTCCGCCTCGGTAATTCTGTCTCCCGTCAGATAGCGGTTATTGTGTAAGCGCTGCTCCAATTGGTCTAGCGTACAGAACAGCCCCTCGTAGGCCTGTTCATAGGCTTTTTGGGAGGTGGCAAAGCCGGCGCGATAGACGCCATTGTTCACCGTTTCATACACCACTGCATTGGTGGCGTCGATGTCGCCGCGCAGCTCTTTCGGATAAAAATCCTCATGATTGCCGGTGAGGTGATCGAAAGCACTATTGAACATACGAACAATTTCCGACGACTCATTATTCACCACACACGCCCGTTGCTTGTCCCAGAGTAGGGGCACGCTGACACGGCCGGTATAATCGTCGCGGTTGCGCAGGTATAATTGGTATAGATAATCCGAATGATAGAGTGGGTCGCCGCTACTGCCTTCCTCCGTATTGAAAGACCAGCCGTGCTCGCGCATGAAGGGGCTGACCACCGATACGTCAATATAGGACTCCACCCCTTTTAATTTGCGCAATATCAGGGTGCGGTGGGCCCAGGGGCAGGCCAGGGAGACATACAGGTGATAACGATCCGCCTCGGCAACAAAGCCCCCCTCGCCACTGGCGCCAGGACTGCCGTCGGTAGTGATCCAGTTGCGCAGTTGTGCCGCCTCCCGCACATATTCACCACCGGTTTTTCCCGTGTCGCGCTTTTGACTCTGCCAGCGGCCATTGACAAGCTGACCCATTGCCTTCTCCCCAGGCCGCCGGTCGTCGTCGCGGCCTACCGTTTCCGCCGGAGTGCAGCGCTACCTGCCCCTTATCCAGTGATCCAGGCTGAAGCGGCCGGCACCGGTACAGGCGAGTAGCAGAAAGCCGCCAGCAATAGCCAGATTCTTCATAAAGCTGGTCATCTCGCCGGAATCATCCGGGACAAAATGCACCATCCCGGCACTGACCAGGCAAAACAGGAAGAGAACGATTGCAGAAAAGCGGGTAAAGAAACCGAGCAGCACCGATAATCCTCCAGCCAGCTCCACCAGGATCACCAGTGGCAATAACAAAGCCGGTAATCCCATGGATACCATAAATTCCTCTGTCATCGCATACTCGCCCACCTTGCCCCAGCCGGCAATAATAAACAGCAGGGACAACAGAACCCGGCCAATCAATTTGGAGGTATCGCACAGCACAGGATGGTTAGCCATAACTTTTTCTCTCGCGGTTGCACACCATTCGATAAAGGGATGCAAACAGTGTAGTCGGGAACAGCGGAAATGGCGGCAGTCGGAGGACGAGCTGAAACGGCGTGGGGTTTCCCCGGGGCAATCGCCAGGGGAGCGACTGATCCAATACCCCACTGCCTGATAGGTGTGAAGAGGGTAAATGGGTTGTGTCTGCCCGGTGAGCGGTTACAATTGCGCGCCCTTATTGTGTCGAGGTACAGGCCAGCTGTACCCACAGGGCAGGCCCATAGCACGGCAGTACCCCCATACCGCGCTCGCGGAAAAATCGGCCACCCCCTGCACGACTACAATAACGGCACCCTTGCGCACTGATAAATTTGTTCGTCGAGCGGGCAGGCGCCGCTGCCCCCAATTGAGGGTTGACCCCCCTGAGCGGTCCCGCCCCGGAGTCTACACACGGCATGGAAGTTTATTACACCTTTTGTTTTCTCGGCGCCGTGTCGGTTTTCCTTGCCTTTCTGAACCAGCGGATATTGCGCGCCCAAACCACCATTGCGATTACCACCGGTGCGCTGGTGCTGTCGCTTGTTGTTACCGGCCTGGGGAAACTGGGATTGGTGGAGTTGCGCACCTGGGTGGACCAGTTGCTGCCTCTGCTCAACCTGCAGGATATCCTTTTGAAGGGCATGCTGGGCTTCCTGCTTTTCGCCGGGAGTTTGCATATCGATCTGCTGGAACTGCGCAATCAGAAACTGGAAATCAGCCTGCTGGTCATCGTCGGTACTCTGATTTCCACCTTTGTCGTAGGTGCACTCTTGTATTGGCTGCTGTTGATCATCAACATGCCGGTGGCCTTCGTTTACTGCTTGCTATTCGGCGCACTGATTTCCCCCACTGACCCCATTGCGGTACTGGCGATTATGAAAAACCTGAAGGCACCGGAGCAGGTATCCATTCAGGTGGAGGGGGAGTCGCTGTTTAATGACGGCTTCGGTATAGTGCTGTTCACGGTTATTTACGCGCTGGCTTTTGAAGGCAGCCAGCCCACGGTACCCGCTGTCGCAGAGCTGTTTGCCACCGAAGCGCTGGGTGGTACCCTGCTGGGCCTGGTTATCGGCGGTATCTTCCACTGGCTGATCTGCAGCACCGATGACCACAGTCTGGAACTGCTGCTCACCCTGGCCATTCCCTCGGCGGGATTCTCCCTGGCCCATATACTCGGGGTCTCTGGTGCCCTGGCGATGGTGGTCAGCGGCATCATCATCGGCAACTTCACCCGCGAACGGGGTTTCTCCCGGGTGAGTCAGCACGAGTTGGATAACTTCTGGAGTATCACCGAGGATTTTCTCAACGGTTTGCTGTTCCTGCTGGTGGGGCTGTTTCTGATTACCATCGATCTGCGCCCACTGGATTATCTACTGATGGCAGCGGGGATTATTATCGTGCTGCTGGCGCGGGTACTGGCGGTGGGGGTCCCCTTCCTCTACCTGAAAAGCCGGCGCAACTACCACCCCTATACCGGCCGGATACTGATCTGGGGTGGACTGCGTGGAAGCCTGGCGCTGGCGCTGGCCATGTCCCTGCCGGCCGGCAGCGCCTTTGTGCAGGGACAGGACCTGCGCTACCTGTGGGTGGTGATGACTTACGGCGTGGTGCTCTTTTCTATCGTGGTGCAGGGCTCTACCATAGCCCCTTTGATACGCCGCAGCCGGGAGTTTGCTGAGCCGGAAAGCACCGTGCAATCCTCCTGACGACAACCGGCCAGACAGTGACAGACAATCGATGGAAAACGCCAGTTTCCTTGCTCAAGCAGTCATCTTCTTAGGCGCCGCGGTCATCGCGGTTCCTATCGCCACCCGCCTGGGGCTGGGATCTGTGCTGGGCTACCTGCTCGCCGGCGTGGCCATAGGCCCGAGTGCACTGGGACTGGTGGGCGATGCCAGCGACGAAATGCATGTGGCCGAGTTCGGCGTGGCGCTGATGCTGTTTCTGATCGGCCTGGAACTGCAGCCCAGAAAGCTCTGGCAGCTGCGCGGGGCTATCTTTGGCACGGGCAGCGCCCAACTGTTGCTGTCTGCTGCAGCAATTGCCGGCGTGGTGCTGGCGCTGTTTGAACCGGGCTGGCGCTCGGCCATCGCCATCGGCCTGATCCTCGCCCTTTCCTCCACGGCCATTGTGCTGCAATCTTTGAGTGAAAAGGGCCTGCTCAAAACCCAGGGCGGGCGCAGCGCCTTTGGGGTATTGCTTTTCCAGGATATTGCCGTTATTCCCATACTCGCCTTGTTGCCACTGCTCGCGGTTACCCCGGTAGAAGCCCAGGAAGGGGGACTGAGTGGTTGGCGCTACGGCGTCGCGGTGATTGGTACCATTGCCGCTTTCGCCATCACGGGGCGTTACCTGCTTGGCCCGCTGTTGCGCCTGATTGCGGGCAGCCAGGTGCGCGAGATGTTTACTGTCACTGCGCTTTTGATCGTATTTGCCGCCGCTGCAGTGATGAGCTGGCTGGATTTGTCCCCTGCACTGGGCACCTTCCTCGCGGGGGTCCTGCTCGCCGAAAGCGAGTTCCGGCACGAGCTGGAGGCCGATATACAGCCCTTCAAGGGGCTGTTGCTGGGACTCTTTTTTATCACTGTGGGCGCGAGTCTGAACTTCGCCCTGATCGCCGAGTACCCGCTGCTATTGCTGGGGCTGGTAGCGGGTTTGGTGTTAGTAAAGTTCGTAGTTTTATTCACCCTAGCCCGTATTCTGCGCATGTCGAAAGGGGAGGACTGGCTGTTTGCCCTGTCTTTGGCCCAAGCGGGGGAATTTGGTTTTGTGCTGGTTTCCTTTTCCACCCAGATCCAAGTACTCGACGTCGCGGCGGGGAGTCTGCTGGTGGCGATGATCGCCCTGGCCATGGCGCTGACGCCAGTACTGTTGCTTGTCTACGAACAGCTTATCCAACCGCGCTTTATCGGTGGCCCCGACAGCCCACTGGCAGCTGACCACAGTGCCCCGGTGGACTCCGGCTCGCCAGTGATCATTATCGGCTACGGCCGCTTCGGCCAGATTGTGGGGCGCCTGCTCAACGCCTGCGGTTTTGGCACCACGCTGTTGGAGCGCAACGCCGAACAGCTGGATCTGGTGCGCCGCTACGGCATTGAAGCCTATTATGGCGACGCCTCGCGGGAGGACCTGCTGCGCGCTGCCGGGGCTGGGAATGCGCGCCTGGTGATACTCACCCTCAGCGATCAGGCCGCCTCCCTGGAAATCGTCGCGCAGCTGCGGAAATATTTCCCCCACTTGACGATTCTCGCCAGGGCGCGCAACCGTATGCACCAATATGCACTGATGGAGGCCGGAGTACCGTATATTTTTCGCGAGACTGTGGACTCGGCCCTGTCCATTGGCCAGAAGGCCCTGGAGCTGCTCGGTCTCAGCCCCCTGCGCGCGCGCCGCGCCGCACGCAAGTTCAAGCAGCACGACCAGCGTATGCTGGAGGCCCTGTTTCCCTACTGGCGCAATGAGTCCCAGCATATCGCCCAGACCCGGATCTACCGGGAGCAGCTGCTGCAAGCGTTACAGGAAGACAGGCGCGACAAAGATCTGCACCTGGATCACTACTGGGAGGAGGCACACCCCCTGGAGAAAAAACAGTAGCCATTGGCATCTCCGGACTAGTCCTTTGATATCAGGCTGGCCTCGATCAGATCAACCTCCAACACCAGCTTGCGGTGCAACTCATCGTCGATTTCCCTGCGCAGGCGTAGCTCAAAGAGTTGCTCGCGCTCTGCCACAAGCGCGGCCAGGCGGAAGTTGTGCTCCACCCGAGCGCGTACCCATACATTTTCCTGGCTTTCGTCGTCACTGGTGGCCATCCTGCGGCGGTAGAGCGCCAATAGATGGTCGATCGCTTCATAGGCTATATCCTTGTTCTCCCAGTCTCCATCCACTTCCTTGCGCAGGGCTGTGAGCCGTTGTACGGCCGCATTGGCAGCGGATAGCCTTGCGTCCTTTTCATCCCCAATCGCGGCCAGTTGCGGTGTGTAAGGCAGCCTTCTCAACAGGGGAGGCAAGGCAAATCCGGCGAGCAGTAGCGATACCAGAATCACACCCATAGCGATCACGAGAGCCAGATCCCGACCCGGCAGCGGGGCACCGCCTGGCAGCAATAAAGGCAGGGAAAAGGCCCCGGCCAGGGTGATGGCGCCGCGCACGCCCGCCACTGTCACTACACTTACCAGGATAAAATGCGCGGAGAAGCTGTGAATACTGCGACGAAGCCGCGACAGGTACAAAGACACCCAAACCCAGGTAAAGCGCAAAAGCAGCAGAGCCAGGGAGATCACCAGGATATACAGCGGGATCATCCAGGGACCAGCAAAGCGCGCACCGGTTAGGTCCGCCCCCGACAGGCGCACCAGCTGTTCGCCCAGCAATACAAAGATAATGCCATCCAGGACCGTCTGCACCGTATTCCACACGGCGCGGCGGTCCATGCGCGTGGTGGACATTTCCGGCCCGTGCAGGTTGGTGTAGTGGGTGGCAATACCCGCGGTCGCCGCCGCCAGGATACCTGACACCTGCAGGCTCTGCCCCGCCATATAGGCGGCGAAGGGCACCAACAGGCTCACCAGTATCTGTATTGTCGAATCCTCTCCTCCCAGGCGCACCAGCCAGCGCAACAAATAGCCGCAAACAAAGGCCACTCCGACGCCAATCCCAATCCCGCCCACGGCAACCCAGAAAAAGCCGCCCACCGCCTGTGAAAAGGAAAAGCTGCCGGTCATCGCTGCCACCACGGCAAAACGGAAAATATCCAGCCCAGAGGCGTCGTTAAACAGGGATTCCCCGGCGAGAATATGCTCCAGTCGCGATGGCATGGCGCTGCCGCCGTGTACTGCTGACACCGCCACCGGATCGGTGGGCGCGAGAATCGCCGCCACTGCAAACGCTATGGCGACGGGCATGACGGGCACCAACCAGGAGAGAAAAAAACCCATCCCCACAACCGTGAATACCACCAGCCCTACAGCCAGGGTGATAATCGGGCCCAGGTCCCTGAAAAAGGCACCCTTGGGGATACGCCAGCCAGCCAGAAACAACAGTGGCGGGATAAAGAGCAGGAAAAAGAGTTCCGGGTCCAGGGGAATTTTTACGCCGAACACGGCGCCAAGCAGGAACCCGCCTGCAATCTGTATCAGGGGCAGGGGAATCGGCAGGGGCAGTATACGCGTAACAATCAGGCTGAGTGCCACAACCAGCAACAGTACCAATGCCAAAACCAGATCGTGCATTGCTCACTTATGCTCCCTGTGGGAGGCTACTGTGCAGCGGCTATTGCCCGGCCATCAACGGTTCTGCCCCTGTTTAACTGCCGCTTTTGAATTACTGGCCAACAGCGCAAATGGCTTTTAACGCAAAGGTGTACCCGGGCCAATAACTACAGAGAGTATAGGAAACGCGGGGGCCTGAGTGTGTGCTCCTACCCTCGCCACTTGTGGCTGTTACTTACTTTGTCGAGGGATTGGCAATGAAAACATTCTGCCAGTAACGCACCCACACAGGTGTAATTGGCCGCCTCAAGCTTATTCAACTATGCCGACCGTTTTGACCACCATAGTGCACAATGGCTTCAGGGGGTGCGGTCTTCACAGGAATTGCAACCAACAGAAAAAACTCAGGGTGTTGCCCCGGGGTTTCACCCTCTCTACTGCATAGTGAGCACGGGTTTGATCACGCGCCCAGCATCCAAAGCCTCTACTGCAGTTTCTATGTCGCTGGACTCGAAGTGCGAAATGAGCTTTTCGATCGAGAAAAGCTCGGCCGGGAAAATGCTGTCAGGCTTTTTAATTTATAGAGGGTTGGCAGGTTGAAGTGGCTCAGGAGACTCCGTAGAGAATGTTATCGCCATTTCGGGTATGAGAGATGGCATAGAGTGCGGTATAGCGTAAATAAGTCGGTATCCAAATCTCTGTGTGAAAGTAGCTATGGGTGCTGCTAGCAACCGGTACAAAGCAGAATCTGGCAGTGAAAGTATAGAGATACCCTGCCGGCTGCTTCGGTTAATCAATCACCAGAAGCGCAGGGTATCAGGCTTCACAGGCAGTTAGTCCGGAAAAATCACAGCAAGAAATCTTTTGAAGCCTACTCACCGGGGTAGTTTTACCGCGCTGATCTCCTGCTTTACCAGCCATGGCCATTTTTTTGCCTTCCCTGGCAATGATACGGACTAACCGGCCAAGATTATTGGCCCATCTCACGCACCAGATACCCGGCACCATCGATATGTTCCATCACCCACAGTATATAAGCGATATCCACATGGATAGCCCGGGTATTATCGGTAAAATCCCAGTCCGCATTAATGCTGTCGTAGGTTCCATCAAAAACCACGCCCACCAACTCTCCACGCCCGTTCATTGTGGGGGACCCGGAATTACCACCTGTAATATCCACGGTACTGAGGAAATTAACCGGTATAGAGTCAAGCTGCTTCTTGTAATAGCGACCATAGTTTTTCTCGTCGATGGCTTCCATTAAGGCTTTCGGGGCATCAAATGGGGCCTCACCAGTGTACTTCGCTTTGATGCCACGCAACGTTGTGAAGGGCACAAACCTCTGTTTCCCATCATTTCCGTCCGCAGCCTTTGCGATGGTGCCAGCGGGAGGCTGGTATCCTTTGACCAGACCATAAGTGAGACGCAGGGAACTGTTGGCATCCGGGTAAACCGGTTTACCCAGGGAATGGTAATAATCGATCAGTAACGCCATATACTGGGGACGCAATTGTGCGAAGCGCCCTTGCAAAGCCTCCTCCTGCTTCTCCCGGGCAAGCATGTCATCGTACATTGCCACCGCCAGTTGGATAAATGGAGCTTTGCTCTTGGCGAAATCTTCTGGCTTTTTGCCGATCCAGGACTCGCGCACCTGTACGTCAGACAGCTCTGTATCTCTGTACATTTTGTCGAGCGCCGCGATCAGTTCACCGCTGTCATTACCGATATTCAGGAACTGGTCAAAGCTGGCAATACGCTCCTCTTTTGGCAGCGCCTGATAACGCTGCAGAAAATAGAGCCAGACCTGCTTGTCTACAGATGCATCGAAACTGCGCTCGATACGCCGCATACGCTCGGTAAAGCGTGTCAGGTCCCTTTCCTGATAGCCCCGCTTGCGTTCAGCGTCAGGCTTTTCCCCCTCTTTTGCCAGGCGGTACAGTTGTCGCGCTGCGCCCAGCATAGCGGAGTTGTCCATATAATTGAGAGCCAGATCCTGTTCCCGGGCTGATTCTTTTTCAACAACCAATGCCTTCAGATCATCGAGTGTAGACTGGTATTTTTTCTGGCGGGTCTCATCTGATTCCACCCAAGCCTGTAACGCTTTTTCCAGCTTGTGTTTCCGCTGCAAAAGGTCACTGCGCTGGTACCCTTCCATCATACCGGTGAAGTTCTTAGAATAATTATTCAGTCCCGCCACCCGGCTGGCGTACTTTAACTCAGCATCTTTATTCTCGGCCGTGGCCTCAGCAATCGTTTCCGACCACTCTCCCAATATCCGCTGCATGGTCGGATAGTACCAACTGAAATTGCTCTGTACCTCTTGTGCGGTTCGATAGCGATTGGTGCGCCCGGGGTAACCAGCTACCATCACAAAGTCACCCTCCACAGGCCCCTTCGCCGCCACAGGCAGGTAGTGCTTGGGTTTGTAGGGGACGTTGTCCTTAGAGTAATCGGCGGGTTTGCCATCTTTACCGACATAGGCACGGTAAAAAGCGTAATCCCCGGTGTGACGCGGCCACATCCAATTGTCGATATCTCCGCCGAACTTGCCAATTGAGGATGCTGGCGCATGAACCAGGCGCACATCACGAATTTCCAATTGTTTTATCAGGTAGTAGTTGAGCCCACCGTAATAACTGTAAACTTCACAGCGATGGCCCGGATCCTCCTCACATTCGGAAACCAACGACTTCTTGGCATCTTCAATCGCTGCAAAACGGGTTGCGCCATCCATTTTGTCGTCCAGACGATCATTTATCTTGTCCGTGACTTCGTTCATTGATACGGTCACATAGACGCGCGACCCCGGCGCAGCGGGCAACTCTTCGGACATATCCTTGGCCAGGAAACCTTCCGCCAGCAAGTCCTGGGATTCGGTGGAATTGTAAGAGATCGAGCCATAGGCACAGTGATGATTTGTAATCACAAGCCCCGTGGGAGAAACAAAGGAGGCAGAACATCCTCCCAAGCTGATGACCGCATTCATTGGGAACTCAGTGAGTTTGGTCATGCTGTCCGGATTTAACTTGAGGCCATGACTGCGAAGCTCCTGAGACAGCTCCGGCAACTGGTGTGGCTGCCACATACCCTCGGTGGAAACGCTGTCTTCCGGCTCGGCAGCATTGGCGTGGCCGGTGCCGGCGAGCAATGCGGTGGCTAAGACGCTGAACACGATAGAATCTTTTATTTTCATATTTACTCTGAACTTTCTCAATAAGGGAGACTTTGGCTGAGAGCTTACTCAATCTTCCGGCAGGCCATCAAGACCCCAGTGTTTGAAAAACAAGTCATTCCTTTTCCAGCGTGTTGATTGCCCTTACTGCCAGTTAAGCATGGAGGGGTTGTGGCGGAACCTGATGTATCTAAAGCCCCTTCCTTCAATTGTGCCAAGTAACACAGAGAACACTTCACGCTATCTGCTTAAACACTATAAAGATATACTGTATCACTTCGCAATGGTATCCCTACAGACAGCATAGGTCTTCTGAAGACGTAACATACATCGATAACCGGAAAGATTCATGCGATAAGCAGAGGATGCGATGCAGTATTAGTGTCATTTTCAGTATGGCTATCTGTTGTCAAAAAATGCCGAAGGCAGGCAGAATCAGCCAAACGGCCAAAGTTGGCATTATGGCTTGGAAGTCATCTCAGCCAGTTTGACAGCGCTTTATTCTAGGGAAGACGGTGGATGAGTATGGTTCTGGGTCTCCGGTGGCATCAGAAGCTAATATATGATCAGGATACCCTTGCGACAATGGTGTTCGCGAACTCCCGGCCCCGCCGCACTGTACAGGCGACAGCTCTTCTTGTGTTTTGCCGGCAGCCACTCTCGGCGCCCAGTCAATTGAATAAGCCTACATCAAGGATGCCGGCATACGATCCTCTGTCGCCTGTACATCGAGCGGAAGCAAGCAAGTATCTCAGGAAAAATCTTGATTTGTTTATATCGCTATTTCAACCTGACTATTCCCGGGCTTTAAAGTATAGCTTTGGGTTTTCCCATTGTGAGTGAAATTCATCGTATTGATTTGATCCCGCTCTATTTCCATTAGCATGGATTGCCGTATCTTTAATTTTCCACTGCCGATATCAGCCAGAGGAACTTCCTGGTAAATCCAGATATCATGTACATCCGCTTCCATACCCACCCACCGTGGGTGCAAAATATCACCATTGTCATCGCTAATCTGAAAGCGGGTATTTACATACCCCTCCATTTGTTTTTGTGCACCCTGTAACGATTTACTGGCAGCAAGCGACAGCGCTTTCTCGATATCAGCAACAAAAAAACGGTGGGAAATCTCCAATGTTTGTGCACGTTCGTTTAGCGAGATTTCAGTCAGGCCGAAGTGGTAGCGGTGCGCTTCTGCATGTAGAGAAAATATCAACAACCCCATAACAGATATCAGGGGAAAAAACTGTTTCATGTATCATCACCGGCGTTTGCTAGACTGCTGTCAATCGGAGTTTGGTACTGAAAATAGAGCGCTTTACCAAATAAAGTTGTGGCAAATTGCACCCCTAATGAGCTTAGCCCGCTTCTTTTAACTCGACATCCCAGTCTTTCATCAGATTGCGTTGTTTTTCATCCTTAAATAATTCCAGGCGCGATTTGATAAAACGGCGCGGGTAAAAATTATTCTCTACGTTTACATCGGCAGTTTCCCAGTTAGGGTCTAGAATTACCGACTTCAATATCTTGCTTTTGTCGCGTACCAGCATTTTGGAGGTCTTTTTCGCATTGCGCGCCCAGATTTCAGCCGGTATGCGCAGATCCTCAACACTGCCATCTTCATACTCCAGGCGTAAGAATAAAGGCATTACCAAGCCACCGATATTGCTGAAATCCAGAACATAGACATTACTCTCCACTTTAAGCAAGTCCTTTTCCCAGTCTTTCAACTCTTCGAGTTTTCCCTGGTAGCTATTGCGGTCGGCATTGGATACATCGAACTCGTCGTGTCTGTTGTAAAAGTCTTCGAGTTCCGGTTTCGCATCAACAATTCGGGGTAATTTTCTTGCACGATTTTCAATGGCGGTCACTGTCTCGGGTTCACGTTCATGCTGAGCCCGATTCCACGGTCCTTCCACGTCGGGATTCTTGGTGCCTACGGTGTGGTGATGCACCGCGTCGAGGCTGATATCCACATTATCAGTGGTATAAAACCAGCCGCGCCAGAACCAGTCAAGATCCATACCCGAGGCATCTTCCATGGTACGAAAGAAATCTGCTGGCATTGGCCGCTTGAATTTCCAACGCTCGGCATATTCACGGAATGCAAAGCCGAACAACTCGCGCCCCATGATAGATTCACGCAAAATATTTAATGCTGTTGCGGGCTTACCGTAGGCGTTATTGCCAAATTGAAGAATCGATTCCGAATTGGACATGATCGGAACCTGATTCTCGCTTTTCATATACTCAACAATTTTTCGCGCATCACCGCGACGGGACGGGTATTTTTCTTCCCATTCCTGCTCAGCCAAAAATTGCACGAAGGTGTTGAGTCCTTCATCCATCCAGGTCCACTGACGCTCATCTGAGTTGATGATCATCGGATAGTAGTTGTGTCCCACCTCGTGAATAATGACCGAGATGAGACCATATTTGGTGCGGCGGGAATAGGAACGCTTACTGCGATCCTCCTCATCAATTTCCGGGCGTGGACCATTGAAGGTGATCATCGGGTATTCCATCCCACCCACAGGGCCATTGACTGAAATAGAAACCGGATAGGGGTAGTCAAAGCTGTAGCGGTTGTAGACATCGATTGTATGTATAATGGACTCAGTGGAATACTTTTCCCACAGCGGTGTGCCCTCTTCAGGATAAAATGACATCGCCATGGTGTCAGTACCGCCTTTTTTGTAACCCTGCGCATCCCATAAGAACTTGCGCGAAGATGCCCAGGAAAAGTCGCGGACATTTTCTGCCTCGAAGATCCAGGTCTTACGCTTGGTAGCGCGACGCTTCTCGTTCTCCAGCGCCTCTTCCATAGTGACGATCATTACCGGCTTCGAAGCCGTGCGCGCTTTTCTCAGTCGCTCACGTTGTTGTGTGGTGAGCACCTCCTTTGGATTCTGCAGAACGCCTGTGGCAGCAACAATGTGATCGGCTGGCACGTCGATGGCTATGCGATAATTACCGAACTCCAAAGCAAACTCCCCGCGTCCGAGGAACTGTTTATTCTGCCAGCCACTTACATCGTTATAGGCCGCCATACGGGGGAACCACTGGGCTATTTCGTACAGGTAGTTATCATCGCGCTCAAAATACTCATAGCCGGAACGACCTCCCAGTGCTTTCTGCTCAATCACGTTGTAGGCCCAGTCAACCTGAAAGGTCACTTTGGCACCCGAAGCCAGTGGCTGCGGCAGATCGAGCCGCATCCCCGTATCCACAATGGTATAGGGGAGATCCCGGCCCCTGCTATCGGCCACTCTGGTAATCTGGTACCCCCCGGGAAACTCTCCGGATACAACCGCCCTGCGGAAAGTTCCAAAAGGGATAGTGTCTGGCGCAATTGATTCCAGATCTACCGCTGCTGCCAAGTTACCGGCAGAATCCGGTTTGAAGCGGTTTTGGTCCAGCTGCAACCACAAATAGCGCAGGGTATCCGGAGAGTTATTGGTATAAGTCACTGCCTCAGTAGCAGTAATCAGTTGTTTATCATCATCTAAGGAAACCTTGATGTCGTAATCCGCCTGCTGTTGCCAATAGGCATGACCGGGCGCACCAGAAGCCGCACGATAGGCATTTGGCGTTGGTAAAAGCTCTTCAAGCTGGCGAAACTTGTCTCCGGTGACATTGAGGGGGTCCGCGGCAAAGCTCTCGACAATGCCGGACATGGCAAGTAGTGCCGCTCCCAAGCGGCCGAGTAGATGTCTGTTCATTGATTTACTTCAGGTTGCAACTAAGTGCATTTCAGATATGCACTCTCTTTGAGAAAGTTATTGTTAAATTTAGCGCGGGTGATTCCGTCCCGGGGGAGCAGATAAAAATGCTTATAACCCGCCAGCACTCTAAAAATTGTTGCTTTTCAGTTGGTTAACAAAAAAACGGGACCAGCTCTATCAGCCATCCGCCAGTGCACCGATCCAGGAAGATTCCATCCCATCCCAGTCCCGTTGCTTGCAGTCTATTATCTCTATCCGGCTTTCCATCGTGTCATCAAGTTCCAAAACGGTCAAGACCTGGCCCGCCTTGTTAAACCCGAACACACCCTGCTCACTGATAAAAACGCCCTTCATCCTTTCAATTTCGGCACCACTGATCAGAGAAAAAAGTCGCTCATAATCAAATACATGCCCGGGAGCAAAGCGCCAACCGCAACTGTGATACCCCTCACCGCTGTTCTCCAGGCGGATATAGCCACACTCCGGTAGCGGTTCCTGTGTATCCAACGACTGCAGAGCCGGTTGTTGATGCTGGTGACCAGAGGCAATCTGGAAATTACTTGGGGTCTGCAGCCAGTCGATCTTGATGCGACCTTGTTCTACCGTTTGCAGCGGTTTTACTGCGCCGTTACCCAAACAAGAAAGAAAACGGTGTAGGTTTTCCAAATCCTGGGGACCATAGAGGTCGGACTTGTTTGCCACCACCAGATCGGCCACCTCCAGCTGCTGGCGAAAAGTCTCATTGTACCGGTAGCGCTCTTCTGCAATACACCCTGCATCTACCAGTGTAAGAGTACTGCGAAGGTCCAGCACACCATTTCTGACAGCCTCGGACAGCGCCATCAATACCTCGTGCGGATGGCCAAGTCCAGTGGGTTCAATCAGCAGCCGATGGGGCCTTGCGCTGGCCAACAGCTGATTCAGTGCAACCTGCATAGGCAGGCCGGCCGCACAGCACATACAACCGCCGGGTACTTCCCGAATATATACTGTGCCTTTCTGCCCGGATTCAAAAAGTGCGCCATCAACGCCCACCTCACCAAACTCATTGACCAACACCGCCCAGCGCTCATCAGCAGGCTTGTTTTCCAGAAGGTGACGAATTGCCGTTGTCTTACCGACACCGAGAAAGCCGGTAATGACATTTGTCGGTACTTCGCGTATCCGTTCTTTATCTGCCACTAAGCTGCATCCCGGCCGCATTCATCACAGAGGCATTCCAGCTCCAGCTGTGACGTTTGAAAGTGATAGCCAGTACTTTCAACCGTATCGCGCAGTGCGGCGATGACTTCGGGTTTGATACCTATTTCCCGCACTTTGCTACAGCGATTGCAGATCAAAAATTGCGGGATTTGATGACTGTGATCACAGGCGATATGCGCACACGCCAAATATTTGTTCTCTGAATTGAGCTTGTGGACCAAGTTTTCTTCAGCCAGAAAATCCAGCATCCGATAAACGGACATAGCCGGGATTGAATTGTCATAATCCCATTGGTACTGCTCTGCAATCTCATAAGCAGAGAGCGGAGTTTTTGACCGCAGCAATATGCTAAGTACATTTCTGCGCTTCTCGGTCAGACTGACCCCTGAATTTCGGCAGGTCTGCTCTGCCACACTCAAGGCCTGTTTTATTTGGGATGCTTTCATAGCCTATTTCATCCGCAGTTCAATGTCTTTTCCAGTGAGCAGGCTGGCACTTGATCGTTGAAGCCAATCCACTGCATTGCAATCTCATGGAGATTAGAAAACCCCTAAATAGCGTCACAATGATACTGTTGAATGACGCCGGATTCTCACCTTTAATGTATAGCCGGCAAGAGATAGGATTTGATGAATGTGCGTACAGCCTGCCCCATTGCCTGTCTCCTGACAGGGTTACCTGGTGCATGAACATAGGCAAGCTGCCGGTCACTTTTGCTCAACGTGGCTCTTTCTGCCCGGATCGCGACTGTAATCATCTCCTTGCCGTGCAATAACGAGCTATATTACCAGCTACCGTCTTAATTTCATTGTCTCTTTTCTAATCAGCCGGCGCCACTCGTAACATCAAATGTCGGTTTACCCCTTGGACCACCACCAACAGGGCGGCTCCCACACTACTGACAAACACTTCCCAGATACCTGCGAGGCAAAGGGCGACCAGCAGCAACAGCGCCCCAGAAAATCCGGCAATCATTACCAAATGGCGTTGATGATGCCGAGAGGAGATGGGGAAACCTGCCAGAGCCAGGTGGGACAAGTGTTCCTTCAATAACGCACCCAAATTCCGAGGCCCCCAGAGTTGGTGACAATGGGGTCAGCACACAGTGCGTGCCAGAAGCAACTATTGCCACAATATCTCTCACAGCCCTTTCGTACTCAACTTAGAAGTACGCTTGATTCCATAATATCCTAGTACTGATATGTTATATCATAAACTTGTCTCTCAGCAAACCTGGGTAGGTTAGGCGGACTTGTTGCATTAAGCTGCTTCGTATCCACGATCCAGCTTCTTCCTGGAATGTTTATTTGATTGTTTTTTGTTCACTCTGAGTGAAGCTACATACTCTGCCAGGGGCTGATCATCCACCGTAGAGTGCAGTCGCTATAATCCTGCTACTTCGTAACGACCAACTCCCTTGCCTATGTCGGGCCTGGAAACCAATGCGCACTTGAGGTATTGATCTCTGAACCTGCTGTTGAAACCAACGCTATAGCCTTTTTGCATAATGATGCGAACATAGCGATCACGAAGAAGGTGCGGTAGTAGGCTACTCCTTGGAGCGGTTGGTTCAGTAAATCTTCTGACGACGGTTGATAGGTGGCACAGTCAGTTGCAAAATCAAGGACTCTATCGCTAATTTTCTGATCTGAAGCTATTTTGATTTCCTATAGGCTCTCTAAGCAAACCGGAACTAGCTGAAAGAATATCTTCTGAACAACGTTCCAACAGCGAATGTGCTCACTCTTGTTGTTGCGGTGAAAGCTCATGGAATAATCCAGATTTTGATGCCCGGAAAATAGCCAGCTTGGGAGTAGACGTTTTAAAACCTGATTTAGGGGAATCTGTATTTGTCGCAATAGCCGGAATCCTCATACTATATGTTATACGACAGCTGGGTTTTTCGTCTGTAGATCGCACAAAGCAGACCAGCCAAATGCCTTTAGCGGTTGACTCATTAAAGCTTGAGACCTTGTCAGCGATATATCGAGGATCGTAATACATCAGGTCTTCGGCTAATTTTATGTTCTCCTCAGTTTCCGGTAAGTTTCTATATTTACAGGTGGAATTCCATTTACAGCAAAGCTGCACCCAGATATTGCTATCGGGCCAAAAGTTTCATTCATTTTAAAACTGTGCAACACCCAGAGGCGTCAGGCAGCGCTGAAACTGACCCAATACCGGAGGCACATTGCGGGGTATTTTTATAGGGTCAAGTTAGGTCGAGGCTGTGATGGCTCGGCGTCTGTCCAGATTGCGATAGGCAAGGGCTTCGGAAATATGTGCTGTACCGGTTCTTTCAGCGCCTGCAAGGTCTGCCAGGGTACGGGCGACCCTGAGTATACGGTGGTAGCTGCGCGCCGAGAGCCCCAGTTTTTCTATAGACTGTCTCATCAGATGCTTTTCATTGTTTCCCAGTGCACAGTGCTTTTCCAACTCGACACCCTGCAAAAGGGTGTTGACCCTGCCCTGGCGTCGAATCTGTCTTTCGCGGGCGGTGCACACCCGAGTGCGCACCACTGTAGAGGGTTCGCCAGTGGGGGCGTCCTGCAATTGGGCGGCGTTCATGGCGCTGACCTCCACCTGCATGTCAATGCGGTCCAGTAGTGGTCCGGAAAGTTTGTTGCGGTAGCGGCCAATCTGGTCCGGTGAGCAGCGACAGCGATTCTCCCCCAAATACCCACAGGGGCAGGGGTTCATGGCGCCCACTAGCTGGAAGCTGGCGGGAAAGGTGACCTGGGCTTGTGCGCGGGAGATACGCACTTCACCGTTCTCCAGGGGCTCGCGCAGTATTTCCAGTGCCTGGCGGGGAAACTCCGGCATTTCATCCAGGAACAGGACTCCGCGATGGGCCAGCGAGACCTCCCCGGGTTTTGGTGTACTGCCACCTCCCACCAGTGCGACGGGCGAGGCGCTGTGGTGAGGCGCGCGGAAAGGGCGCCGATTCTGGTGCGACAGGCCCGCGCTGGAGTACACAGCGGAAACCTCAATCAGCTCGGCGGCTGTGAGCGGCGGCAGTATGCCCGGCAGACGGCTGGCCAGCATGGTTTTGCCGGTGCCGGGGGGGCCGTAGAAAAGCAGATTGTGGCCTCCGGCTGCAGCCACTTCCAGGGCGCGCCGGGCTTTTAACTGGCCGCGTACATCGACAAGATCGGCGCAGTGCACATTGGTTTCTTGCGGCTTGGGGATGGCGCGGGGCAGGGGTACACGCCCATGTAGCTCAGCACATACCTGCAATAGTGAAGCGGCGCTGCCGACTTCGCCTCCCGCTAGAGCGGCATCGGCACCACACGCCTGCGGCACCACCAGTTTGCGATGGGCAAGGGTGCTGGCGATAGCTGCAGGCAGGGCGCCACTGACCTCGCGCAAAGTGCCGGTGAGCGCCAGTTCGCCGATAAATTCGTATTGTTCCAGAGGTTCGCAGGGTACCTGGCCGGAGGCGGCAAGGATACCGATGGCGATCGCCAGGTCGTAGCGCCCGCCTTCTTTGGGCAGGTCAGCGGGTGCGAGATTGACTGTAATACGGCGCTGGGGAAATTCGAAATGGCTATTGATCAGGGCACTGCGTACCCGGTCGCGGCTCTCTCTCACCGCTGTCTCAGGCAGGCCGACAATATGGAAGGCGGGAAGTCCATTGGCCAGATGTGTCTCGACTGTGACCAATGGGGCAGAGACTCCGAGTTGTGCGCGGGCATGGGTAACGGAGAGGTTCACAATGTCCTCCTGCAAATATCCCACCGAGAACTCAGGTTTCGGGTTTATTGTTTCCTGGGGTCAGGGCCTGTTCCAGCATTTCCACTTTGTCCTCCAGGCGCGCCAGTTTTTCCCGGGTACGTCGCAGAATATCCACCTGGGTATCGAACTCGCGCTGGGATACTAGGGGCAACCTGTCCAGGGACACCTCCAGGGCACTGCGCAGGTCACTGCTGACTACAGCGCCCTGTTGTTGCAGTTCTTTCAGTAGCTGTTGCAGTTTATCCGCAGCCACAGGCAACTCCTCGCTCAGAAATTCGTCGCTATTGGCACCAGATTGTAACCCACAGCATTTCGCCGCAAAAGTCATTCAGGGTGCACCATTCTGGCCGTTGTCCTTTTTGAGCCTCACCATGTCGGTGCATGTTTCGGACGATAGAACCAACTTGGTGCGTACCGCTTTGTTGGCGCACTGTTCGTATTTATTCCAACACCCTTTTTTTTGTCCAACCCATTGATTTTATGCAGTGTTGCAGCTTTGGCATCAACTCTGCAGTTATCCGGGTAGGTGTGCCATTTACGACACTGGGTGTCCGGGAAGCTAGCGGTTCACAAGACGCAATAAACCCTCTGTCTACCCGACAGTACAGGACCGATTGCAGGCGGCGCCATTACAGGAATCAAAAAACTCAGATGCATAAAATCTTGGAGGATCAAAGGTGAACACGAAAATGCACAAAATTGCCACTGCCTTCACTGGCGCTGCCCTGGCTCTTAGCGATACAGCTTTTGCCCAGAAAAATGACCCTAGTTTTAGTGTCAATGCTGGTCTGGTCTCGGACTACAGATTTCGCGGTATTAGTCAAAGCGATGGGCAACTGGCAATACAGGCGGGAATAGATCTGGAGGTTGGCAATGGTTTTTATGTGGGCACTTGGGTTTCACAAGTGGATTTCGATTACGGCAGTGACGAAACTGATTATGAACAGGATTTCTATGGGGGTTACTCTGCGGAAGTTAATCACTCCATGCGCTACGATATTGGCTATATCTATTACGCTTATCACGGCAGTGATCGTGATGAGGATTATCAGGAAATATATGGCAGTCTGAAATTCTTGGATCTAACGCTGGGTTTTGCTTACTCCGATGACTATTGGGCTGAGTCTGGCGCTTTTTATTATCCTTACGTGGAGTATAGTTTTTCTCTGCCATCTGATCTGAGCTTGGATCTTCACATTGGTTTGAATCTTTTTTCTGAGGAAATTTTCCTATACCAATCTGACTCCTATATCGATTATTCCGCAACCCTCAGTAAAGAGTTTGGCGGTCTGAATCTGAGAGCTGCTTTTGTTGGCACAGATATAAGCGACAGAGTGTGTTTTGACACCAACTGGTGTGAGCCAACGCTGCTCGCTGGCGCAAACTACACCTGGTAAGACAAGCGTCCGCAAGTAGTTGCGGGCATTATTTTTATAAAGGGGACCATGAAGCTGATCACTGCAATTATTAAACCTTTTAAACTGGTTGCAGTACGGGATGCTTTGAGAGAGGCGGGTATAAATGGCGTGACTGTCAGTGAGGTTAAGGAATTTGGCCGGCAAAAAGGACATACGGAACTATATCGCGGTGCAGAATACGCAGTGGATTTCCTGCCCAAAACCATGCTTCAAATAGCGGTTACTGAGCAACAATTGGATGGGGTGCTGGAGGTCATCGGCTCCAGTGCGCAAAACGGAAAGATTGGCGATGGCAAAATTTTTGTAGCCAACCTTGAACAGGTAGTGCGTATACGCACCGGAGAAACCGGAAGCAATGCTATTTAGGACCATAATTTTCAAAACATACTGTTAAGAAATATTCAGAGTTGAACGGAGAGGAAAATGGAGAACCAAATCTATCAGTTGCAATATGCAATTGATACCTTTTATTTTTTGATGTGTGGCGCGCTGGTGATGTGGATGGCTGCCGGTTTTGCAATGCTGGAGGCGGGCCTGGTACGTTCAAAAAATACCACGGAGATTCTTACTAAGAATGTCGCACTGTTTGCAATTGCGTGCATCATGTATCTGATGACCGGTTACGCTATTATGTATGGCGGCAACTGGATGCTTTCCGGTATTGAGATCCTCAGCCTTGAAAATGTGCTGGTGGAGTCCGCTGGGAAAGGCTTTGAGGGTGACGCCGTATATTCCGGGGCCTCCGACTTTTTCTTTCAGGTAGTATTTGTTGCCACGGCAATGTCCATCGTATCCGGTGCCGTGGCCGAGCGTATGAAGCTGTGGAGTTTCCTGGCGTTTGCCGTTGTCCTGACAGGTTTTATTTACCCGCTTGAGGGCTCCTGGAGCTGGGGTGGAAAAGACGTTTTCGGACTGTACAGCCTGGATGATCTTGGTTTCTCTGACTTTGCCGGTTCCGGCATTGTACATATGGCTGGGGCAGCTGCTGCGCTGGCTGGTGTTCTGGTGTTGGGCGCGCGCAAGGGCAAGTATGGCCCCAATGGTCAGGTCTATGCGATTCCCGGTGCAAACCTGCCGCTGGCAACCTTGGGTACTTTTATCCTGTGGATGGGTTGGTTTGGCTTTAATGGCGGTTCGGTACTGAAACTGGGCGATGCTGCCAATGCACACACGGTGTCCATGGTATTTGTCAATACCAATACCGCTGCAGCCGGAGGGGCTATTGCCGCCCTGATCGCTGCGCGCATCCTTTTTGGCAAGGCTGACCTGACGATGCTGCTTAATGGGGCATTGGCCGGTCTCGTGGCCATTACCGCCGAGCCCGCCACACCGACTGCACTGCAGGCAACCCTGTTCGGCATGATCGCCGGTGTTATTGTGGTTTTCTCTATTATCACGTTGGATAAGCTGAGAATAGATGATCCGGTTGGCGCAATTTCCGTACACGGTGTGATTGGTGTGCTCGGCCTGATGCTGGTGCCGCTCACGAATAAAGACGCCACTGTGAGCGGCCAGATAATAGGCGCCGTAACCATTTTCCTCTGGGTCTTTACCGCTTCCCTGATGGTTTGGTACCTGCTCAAGTGGGTGACCGGTATCCGTGTCAGCGAGGACGAAGAGCAGGAGGGTGTTGACTTGACGGAATGCGGAATGGAAGCTTACCCGGAGTTCATGAGTAATTAGTTGTTCTGAAAGACCTGCCAGGTGGCAGCCTGGCCGCGGTTTTTGCAGAGAGGACACAATAAGGGGAATAGACAAAATGAAATTGATAACGGCCGTTGTTAAACCTTTCAAACTGGACGATGTACGCACAGCCCTGTCGGAAGTGGGCGTGCAGGGGATGACAGTAACCGAAGTGAAAGGCTTTGGCCGCCAGAAAGGACATACGGAACTCTACCGCGGTGCAGAGTATGTGGTGGACTTCCTGCCCAAAGTCAAACTGGAGCTGGCTCTGGATGACGACATGGTGGATTCCGCTGTTGAGGCCATTACGAAGGCCGCCCAGACAGGCAAAATCGGTGACGGTAAAATCTTCATTACCGCCTTGGAGGAGGTGATTCGTATTCGCACCGGTGAAACGGGCAGGGAGGCAGTGTAGCTGGGCCCACCAATAATCAAGGACCAAATAAAAAATTAGCGCCAACTAGCTCTATAAGCCCCCTGGGGGCTTTTCTTTTCCCGGCCATTACCGGTGCTGCCATTTGCGTGATGCAGGCAAACACCCGCTGCCCTTCTTTCGCTGAAATCCCCATAACAAATGGCAATATTCCGCAGTTTTTGTCCCAACAAAAAACTCTACGGCTTACGCTCTCATGGCTGGCAGCGCAGATAGGAAGTGCCTATATATTATTCGCCACTTTTGATGGGGCACGGGATTGTCACTCGAACTGGCTTTCGGTTTCTTATACGCCACGGGAAAAGGTGGCGCAGAGGTACTCCCTCTGTAACAGGAGTCAAGGTTACAGGGTTTTAGCTATGAAAGATGGTTACGATGATCAGGGCAAGAACTCTCGCAGTAAGGACGCCGAGGAATTTGCCGAAGAACGCAGTGTCACCTCCCGCGAGCGCGCCAGGAGTCAACTCAGTGCCGATGTGGAGGAGTTTCTCGCAGGTGGTGGCGCAATCAGCGAAATTGATCCAGATGTCAGCGCCGATCCCCCGCGCAAGCCACAGCCCAAATACGGTAGCCGCCCGATTTAGCCCCGCAACAAGTTCACCCCTCCTACAGGGTGACGGTGCACATTTTTTGCCAGCCCTGAGAGGTCCGTTGGCTCGCTGGGGCTTGCTGGTAGAAGCCCGGTAAGATCGCTCCCGACTTAGCGCTCCAACAACTTTGGCAGCAGGCGTTCGAGTACCTCGGCGATGTAGGAAATAAACAGTGTGCCGAGGCTGGAACGATAGTATTGCGGGTCGGAAGAACCTGTCGCAAGCACTCCCAATTGGCCGCCCAGCGGCACCACTGCGGCAGAGGCCACCTGTTGCCCCTGCCCCGCAAACAGGTATGCCCGCTCTATCGGGCGTAGAATGCCACAAACAGGGCGGCCATTGCGTAGAATTCCTCCAATAGCGGTTTGAGCACTGGTGCTGGAACTGGTTTTTGCCTGGCCCAGGCTGCCGCGCGCCCCAGGTGGGGGGTCAAACAGGGTCAGGGTGGTGAATTGCACTTTGAAGTCGGCAGAAAAGCTGGCATAGAGGATCTCGGTGGCCTCGCTCACGCTCTGCGCCTCCAGCAGGGCCAGAATCAGGCGGCGGCTGTTGAAAAATAACTGGTCGTTTTCGCGGGCGTTGTGTAGCAGCTGGTCGAGCCGCTGACGCATCTCGACATTGCGCTCGCGCAACAGGTTGGTCTGGTGTGTCATCAAAGACACGGTCTTGCCATTCTCCCGCGGCAATTTGATGGTCTCCAGCAGGTCCATCCGCTCGACAAAGAACTCGGGGTTTTGTATCAGGTAGCGGGCAACTTGGCGCGCGAGCAGCTTTTCATTGCGCTGGGCCTCCTTGTGGGTATCGGAGGCAATCTCGTCAAGGGAATGCTTGGCGTCTATTTGTTCCATTTTGATGTGTTCGATATCTGTGCGGACCTGAGTTGCAGTTGCCACTTCAGCGGGCGGGCACCCTCTGGTGACAGGTGCGCGAAATCCCCGGGAAGTGCGAATGGACTGCCACCCTGCCGGTATTGTTATTCAGAGAATAATTTGCCCGTGAAAAACTGTGATTGCGGGCCCCTTCATAGTAACTGGCTGACCCGGTCCACTCCAGTGGATTGTCAGGGCGCCACCCGGCAGATGCATATCTATTTTGTCCTCCACCAGCCCCCGCTGGTGTGCGTAGACCATGGCGGCGCAGGCGCCAGTGCCACAGGCACGGGTTTCGCCCACGCCCCGTTCGAATACCCGCAGATGCGCCCTGCTGGGGGTCTCGATTTGCAAAAAGCCCACATTCACGCCCTGGGGAAAGCGCGAGTGTACTGCCAACAGGGGGCCCAACTCGCGCACCGGAGCCAGCTGAATATCCTCAACCAATAGCACGGCGTGGGGGTTGCCCATGGATACGGCGCCGATGGTAAAGGTCTCGCCGTTGACCTCCAGGGGATAGCTTTCCGCACGGCGATCGGCCCTGAAGGGAATTTGTTCCGGCTCCAGAAGTGGCGCTCCCATATTCACCTCGACCTGGTCAGCGTCCATTAGGTTGAGCTGCAGGGTGCCACTGGCGATTTCCACGTTCAGGTGCTGTTTGCCGGTAAGGCGTCGCTCGTGCACAAAGCGTGCAAGACAGCGGGCGCCATTACCGCAGTTCTCCACTTCTCCACCGTCGGCATTAAAGATCCGGTAGCGGAAATCCGTATCGGGATGCTGGGGTGGTTCCACCAGAAGTACCTGGTCGCAGCCGATGCCCAGGCGGCGGTCGGCAATTCGACGGACCTTGTCGGGCGATAGCCGAATTCTCTGACTAACACCGTCGAGCATGACAAAATCGTTGCCGAGCCCGTGCATCTTGCTGAATTTAACACGCATGGCATTTCTCTGTGGGTGTGGTATTGGGTAGACGAAGCATTATCCCTGAATACACCGGCTGTCGCGCGAGAAGTTCTGGCGAAGACAAGTGGGTCAGCAGGTAGTACATGGTCTTGCAGCTTCACGCTGGCGGCACCCTCTGTGTCGCGTTTTCGGCATGACTGGACAGGTGCTCCCTGGGTTCCCGATTGCGCCAGTGTTCTTCATATTCTGACACCGATTTCGCCGCAGGGGGTCAGATTTTTTCCGGTACCGGGCTCTCCCCCCGTACCATATCGACAAAAGTTTCCCGCGCCCGTACCAGATAGGTGTTGCCACCGTCCACCAGTACCTCTGCCGCACGGGTGCGGCTGTTGTAATTTGAACTCATGGTAAACCCATAGGCGCCGGTGGAGAGCACAGCCAGCAGCTGCCCCTCCCTCAGGCACAGGGTGCGGTTCTTGCCGAGAAAATCACCGGTTTCACACACCGGGCCGACAATATCCCACAGGGCGCTCTCTCCCTGATTCGGTGTAACCGGTACAATATCCTGCCAGGCTTGGTACAGGGCCGGGCGCAGGTTGTCGTTCATGGCGGCGTCGACAATGGCAAAGTTGTGTTCCTCTGTGCGCTTCAGGTAATCGACCCGGGTTAACAGTACGCCACCGTTGGCAGCGATGGAGCGCCCCGGCTCCAGAATCAGGCCCAGGTTGCGATCGCCGATGCGTTCGAGTACCGCCATCAGATAGTTCGCCACCGGTGGCGGCTCCTCTCCCCGGTAGCGCACACCCAGTCCACCGCCCAGATCCAGATGTTCCAACTGGATGCCCTGCTCAATGAGCCGGTCGACCAGTTCCAGCAGTCGATCCAGGGCGTCCAGGAAAGGCGCTATCTCGGTGAGTTGGGAGCCGATATGGCAGTCCACACCGATCACGTTCAAATGTGCGGAGTTTGCCGCGCGCGCGTAGGTGTCCAGGGCGCGTGCAATGGCGATACCAAACTTGTTTTCCTTAAGGCCAGTGGAAATATAGGGGTGGGTTTGGGCATCGACATCCGGATTCACTCGCAGTGAGATGGGGGCCACGGTCTCGCACTCTGCCGCCACCTGCTCCAGGCGATGCATTTCCGCTTCGGATTCAATATTGAAGCAGTGCACACCCACCTCGAGGGCGCGGCGCATCTCATCGGCCGTTTTCCCCACACCGGAGAAAACCACACGGGAGGGATCACCGCCGGCCAGCAGTACCCTCTCCAACTCGCCTCCGGAGACAATATCAAAGCCGGCACCCAGCTGTGCCAGAAGAGACAGGATGCCCAGGTTGCTATTGGCCTTGACCGCGTAACAGATCAGGCCGGGATGACTGCCGAGGGCATTGGCATAAGCTTGGTATTGCCGCGCAAAGTGCGCGCGGCTGTATACGTAGGTTGGGGTGCCGAAACGCCCGGCGATCGCTTCCAGGGAAACCTGTTCCGCCCACAGGCTGCCGTCGCGGTAACTGAACTCGCTCATTTCAGTGTTTCTTGCTCCGCTGGGGATTCCCCGTTGTTGCGATCCTCCTCCTCAGGTTCACCCGGCTGCGTCGCTGTGGTGCTGGTGGGTACGGTGGATGGTGGTCCGGTGGTAATACTCGGAGCCGGCGAAGCGGGGGCCTGGGGCAGGTAGAGCGGACCTTTCTGGCCGCAACTGGCGGCCAGAGCGGCACTGGCCAGGAGAGCCAGGAGGGAGAGAAACGGTGTTTTCGACATGGATGACATCCTGCGCCCGGGCTCGCCAAGCGGTGTTCGGCAAAAGCCTGATAGTATAGCGGCCCGGAAATTTCTACCAAGCAGACCCTTACAGAAGTTACAAAACATGAGTCAGACCAGATACGACGCAGCTGTTGAACACACCCTGATGGCGATCGAGGACGCTGTGGATAACTGCGCCTGGGATATTGACTTCGAGCGCAATGGCGCCGTGTTGACCCTGACACTGGAAGACAATGGCAGCCAGGTTATTATCTCGCGCCAATCGGCCAGTTGCGAACTTTGGGTGGCGGCCAGGTCCGGTGGCTACCATCTGGCTTTCGCCCCTGCTGGTTGGACATGCGCTAGCACCGGTGAAGACCTGCCAGCGTTGCTGGATCGTGTCTTGAGCGATCAGCAGGGAGAGCCGGTGTCATTGGCACTGTCCCTGTAGGCCGGTCCCGGAAGGCACAGTGCGCAGTGCGATCGCGCTTCTCGCCTGGGCGCAGGCCTTGCGCACCTGCACCGGCGCGGTACCGCCAATGTGGCTACGGGCAGCGACGGAGCCCTCCAGAGTGAGCACGGCAAACACGTCCTCACCAATTTCTCCACTGAATTGCTGCAGTTGGTGCAAACTCAGTTCTGCCAGGTCCTTGTCCTGTTCGATGGCAAAAGACACCGACTGGCCGACAATCTCATGGGCATCCCGGAAGGCAACGCCCTTGCGTACCAGATAGTCGGCCAGGTCTGTGGCGGTGGAGAATCCCCTGGCCGCAGCCTTGAGCATATTGCTTCTTTTTGCCTGCAGTGCCGGCACCATATCCGCAAAGGCGCGCAGGCAGTCCAGTGCGGTATCGGCGGTGTCGAATAGCGGCTCCTTGTCCTCCTGATTGTCCTTGTTGTACGCCAGCGGTTGGCTTTTCATCAGGGTCAGCAGAGCCACTAGGTGGCCGTTGACGCGACCGGTCTTGCCGCGCACCAATTCCGGCACGTCCGGATTTTTCTTCTGCGGCATAATGGAGGAGCCGGTGCAGAAACGGTCCGGCAGATCGATAAAATCGAACTGGCTGGAAGCCCAGAGCACCAGTTCCTCGCTGGCACGGGACAGATGGGTGAGCAGCAGTGCGGCGAAGGCGCAGAATTCGATGGCAAAATCCCGGTCACTGACCGCGTCCAGGGCATTCTCGCTGGGCGCATCGAAGCCCAGCAGTTCGGCGGTGCGGGCGCGGTTAATCGGGTAGCTGGTGCCGGCCAGTGCGGCGGCGCCCAGGGGCGAGCGGTTCAGGCGCTTGCGGCAATCCATCAAGCGCTCGAAATCCCGGGTGAGCATGGCGTTCCAGGCCAGCAGGTGGTGGCCGAAGGTCACCGGCTGTGCACTCTGCAGGTGGGTGAAGCCCGGCATGATGGTATCGGCCTCGCGTTCGGCCAGCGCTACCAGTCCCGATTGCAGGCGGGTCAGTTCGGCGGCGATCCGGTCAATACGGCCGCGCAGCCACAGGCGAATATCCGTTGCCACCTGGTCGTTGCGGGAGCGACCGGTGTGCAGTTTTTTGCCGATGGGGCCGATACGCTCGGTCAGGCGCGCCTCGATATTCATATGCACGTCCTCCAGTTGCACCGACCAGGGAAATGTCCCGGTTTTAATTTCCTCGGCGATGTCCCCCAGGCCAGTGGCGATTTTACGGTACTCCCCATCGCTCAATACCCCAACCTCCGACAACATCTGCGCATGGGCAAGGGAGCCCTGGATATCCTCCAGTGCCATACGTTGATCGAAGGAGACCGAGGCGGTAAACCGCTCGACAAAGGTATCGGTGGCCTCGCTGAAGCGACCGCCCCAGGGTTTGGCGGCCGGGTTGTTGGCGGAGCTGGTGGGGACTTTGTGATTGCTCATGGTTTTCCTGGCTGCAGTGAGGTGAAAGACCGGGGAGCTTGGTGGTATCTTGCCCTGTGAGTTTAAGGACAATCAAGAATAACAACTGCATGTCATTTCCCAGGCCGCCGGGCATTATATCGCAGAAAATTCGAAAACCTGACGTTAATGACAAGGATTCTGCGATTTCCAATACGCTCCCTTTTCTGCCGGACCTGTGCAGTGCCACCGCTCTGGTGGCACTGGTACTGATGGGGGAGCTGCTGGCCCTGGTGCTGGTACTGGCTCTGGATGGATTGCGTGAATTCAACTGGCAGCGCCTGGGGCTGGTGTCGCTGTTGGTCCAGTGGGTGATACTGCCCTCGGCAGCGGTCTTGTGTCACTTGCGCCCCTATTTGTCCCGGTTGTCCCACAAACGGGCCGTCGGGCTCAGTTTCACTGCGGTGCTCGCTGTATTGGGCGCTGTTATGGCGATCCAGCGCGCCCTGCGCGCGCACTTGTTGCAGGCCGGTTTTGACTGGTGGGGGTTTGCTGGCGACTGTCTCCTGGGCGCTATCTGCGCCGGCGTGGTACTGCGCTATGCCTACCTGCAGCAGCAGCTTGTCAACCAGCAGCAGGCAGAGCTGGGTGCGCGCATCGCAGCGTTGCAGTCCCGTATCCGCCCGCATTTTCTGTTTAACAGTATGAACAGCCTGGCCAGTCTGATCGCTGTGGACCCGGACCGCGCCGAGCGGCTGGTGGAGGATTTATGCACGCTGTTTCGCGCCAGCCTTGCCGAATCCAGGCTGGTACCCCTGCAGCAGGAGGTCACTCTGGCCCGGCGCTACCTGGAGATAGAGGCGCTGCGGCTGGGGGGGCGCCTGAGGCAGCAGTGGCAGCTGGAGGCAGGGCTGGAGGGAATCCAACTGCCCAGTCTGCTGCTGCAGCCCCTGCTTGAAAACGCTGTTTTGCACGGCGTGGCGCAGTTGCGCAAGGGTGGAGAAATCACAGTGCAATGCAGAGCCCGGGACGGCGCCCTCAGCATCACTATCGTCAACCCCCTGCCGCAGGAAACTGTGCGCCTTTGCAGGGAAAGCAATGGTATGGCCATGGAGAATATCCGCCAGCGTCTCGCGGCCTATTACGGTGATCGCTTCAGGTTTACCGCCGGTCGGGAGAACGACCACTATCGGGTGGTCCTGCAGCTACCCTTGCTGCCGAGGGAGTCGGCTCAGCGGGGAACAGGGGTCGCGATGAAAAGCAAAAGGCATACCGAGGTGACGCAGTGACCCAGTTGCGAGTCCTGATTGTCGATGACGAGCCCCTGGCCCGTATGCGCCTGCAACGGCAACTGGGTACCATCGAGCAATGCTCGTTGGTGGGTGAAGCTGCGGATAGCGAGTCCGCACTTTTACAGGTGCAATTACTGGATCCGGATCTTATTTTACTCGATATTGAAATGCCCGGCGGCTGTGGCCTGGCGCTGGCGCAGCAGCTGGCTGCCCGCGACTGCCCGCCGGCAATCATTTTTTGCACTGCCCACGATGAATTCGCCCTGCCCGCGTTTGCTACTTCGGCGGTTGGCTACTTACTCAAGCCGGTCAGTATCGAACAGCTGCGCCAGGCGATGGCAAAGGTGCAGCGCCTCAGCAAACCCCAGCAAAAACTGTTGCAGGGCACACGGAAACACCCTGGACGCAACCGTATCAAGGCTGTGAGCCGTCTGGGGGTGGAACTCTTGCTGGTGAACGCCATCCGCTGCCTGATTGCCGACAGCAAATATGTCCTGGCCCATCACCCCGCCGGTGAAACGATCCTGGATGAATCCCTGAAGGAGTTGGAGCGCGAGTTCGGCGCGCGCTTTGTGCGCGTGCACCGCAGCACCCTGGTGGCCCGGGAGTATATCGTTGGCCTGCGTAAGGAGGGCGGCCATTACCGGGTAGAGCTAGAGGGAGTGACAGAGGCACCGTTGGTGAGCCGGCGCATGTTGTCGTCCGTAAAGACCCTGATTGCAGAAATCTGCTGAACACACTGTTCGGTAAAAGAAAAAACACCGCGCTTGTTGAGATATTTCCAACAGCATCTTCACTCTACGCAACAGCGGGTACAAAGATCCATCTGTTGCCTGGACATCGTGACTGGTTACTTTTGGATGTCAATATAATTGTGGCCCACCATCACCGTATTCCGAATCATTTTGCAGGCTCAATTCACCTGCGGCGCTGTTTAAGTATTCGGCATCGGATTCGGATTTGAGCTTGATCATCAGGCGCAGGTCGTTGGAGGAGTCCGCGTGGGCGAGGGCATCCTCGTAGGTGATCTCACCGCGGTCGTAGAGTTCGTAGAGGGCCTGATCAAAGGTCTGCATACCCTGCTCGCCGGAGCGCTTCATCAGTTCCTTCATTTTGTGCACCTCGCCTTTGCGGATCAGGTCTGACATCAACGGGGTGTTGATCATGATTTCCAGACAGGCGCGGCGGCCGTCCCCATCTGGTGTCGGTACCAGTTGCTGTGCGACCATCGCCTTCAGGTTCAGTGACAGGTCCATAAACATCTGCTCGTGGCGGTCCGCGGGGAAGAAATGGATGATGCGGTCGAGGGCCTGGTTGGCGTTGTTGGCGTGCAGGGTGCACAGGCACAGGTGGCCGGTCTCGGCGAAGGCGATGGCGTGGTCCATGGTCTCCCGCGAGCGCACCTCTCCAATCAGGATCACATCCGGTGCCTGGCGCAGGGTGTTTTTCAGGGCCACTTCGAAGGATTCGGTATCCAGGCCCACCTCGCGCTGGGTCACAATACAGCCGCGGTGCTGGTGGATAAACTCAATGGGGTCTTCAATGGTGATGATATGACCTTTGGAGTTCTCATTGCGGTGACCGATCATGGAGGCCAGCGAGGTGGATTTACCGGTGCCGGTGGCGCCCACAAAAATAATCAGGCCGCGCTTGGTCATGGCCAGGCCTTTGAGCACATCCGGCAGGCCGAGCCCGTCGATAGTGGGGATCTTAGTCTCGATGCGGCGCAGTACCATACCCACCAGGTTGCGCTGGAAAAATGCCGAGACCCGGAAACGGCCTACATTGCGCACCGCAATGGCGAAATTCAGCTCTTTTTTCTCGGCAAATTCGCGCCGCTGCTTTTCACTCATGGTGCCCACCACCAGCTCGCGTGCCTTCTCCGGCGTGAGCGAGGTGCTGCTAACGGGCGCCACGCGGCCGTGCAGTTTGATGGAGGGTGGTATGCCAGCGGTGATAAACAGATCCGAAGCGCCTTTCTCTACAACCAGTTGTAGAAGTCTTTCAATTTCCATGGTGGTTACCGCAATTTATGCTTGAAGTGATGGGCCCCGCCTGTGGCCCGGGTAGAATTGATGCTTAGAAGTTCTCCGGTATCTTGGCTTTTTCCCGCGCAACTTCTCGGCTGACGATACGGCGCGCCACCAGATCTTCCAGACATTGATCCATGGTCTGCATGCCGGTGCTGGCACCGGTCTGGATGGCGGAATACATCTGGGCGATCTTGTCCTCGCGGATCAGGTTTCGAATTGCCGGGGTGCCGCGCATGATTTCGTGGGCGGCGACACGACCGCCGCCGGTTTTCTTGAGTAGAGTCTGGGAGATAACCGCCTGCAGGGACTCTGACAGCATGGAGCGCACCATGGCCTTTTCCTGTGCCGGAAAGACATCCACAACCCGGTCGATGGTTTTGGCTGCGGAAGTGGTGTGCAGGGTACCGAAGACCAGATGGCCGGTTTCCGCAGCGGTGAGTGCCAGGCGAATGGTTTCCAAATCCCGCATCTCACCCACCAGGATAATATCCGGGTCTTCACGCAGTGCCGAACGCAGCGCTTCGGCAAAACCATGGGTATCCCGGTGCACCTCGCGCTGGTTCACCAGGCACTTTTTGGATTCGTGCACAAATTCGATCGGATCTTCAATGGTGAGAATGTGCTCATATTTGTTGTCATTGATGTAATCCATCATCGCCGCCAGGGTGGTGGACTTGCCGGAACCGGTGGGGCCTGTGACCAGCACCAGGCCGCGGGGGGTGTCTGAAATTTGCTTGAATACCTGTCCCATTCCCAGGTCTTCCATGGTGAGTACCTTGGAGGGGATGGTCCGGAAGACGGCACCGGCGCCGCGGTTGTGATTAAACGCATTGACACGAAAGCGCGCCACGCCGGGCACTTCGAAGGAAAAGTCTGTCTCCAGGATTTCCTCGTAGTCCTTGCGCTGCTTGTCGTTCATGATCTCGTAGATCAGGCCGTGCACCTGCTTGTGCTCCATTGCCGGCAGATTGATGCGGCGCACATCGCCGTCCACGCGGATCATCGGCGGCAAGCCGGCGGAGAGGTGCAGGTCCGAGGCGTTTTGCTTGGCGCTGAAGGCGAGGAGTTCCGTGATATCCATACTGCTACCTTAGGTTCTTATTTTGGCTCAGGTAAAATTGCCGCTCAATTCGGTACGGGCCCCAGTATATGCGCAAAGAGACCATCGTCGAAAACCTGAATGCAGTCGGTGAGCGGATTGTGACATGCTGCAACAACTGCGCTCGCAACCCCGCAGAAATCACCCTGCTGGCGGTTTCCAAAACGCAACCGGCGGAGGCGATACGCAGCGTCTACGAGGCCGGCCAGCACCACTTTGGCGAAAACTACCTGCAGGAGGCCCTGCAAAAGCAGGACAGACTGGCGGACCTGGATATTTGCTGGCATTTTATTGGACCACTGCAGTCCAACAAAACCCGTGCGGTGGCCGGGCACTTCCAGTGGGTACATAGCGTGGATCGACTGAAAATTGCCCAGCGCCTGTCCGCACAGCGTCCGCATACACAGTCACCGCTGAATATCTGCCTGCAGGTGAATATTGATGGGGAGCACAGCAAGTCTGGTGTTGCCCCGCAGGCAGTGGCAGCGCTGGTACAGGCCGTGGTGCCACTGCCGGGATTGCGCTTGCGCGGGCTGATGGCGATCCCTGCGGCGCGGCGGGACCCGGCGCAACAGCGCAGGCCTTTTGCCGAGCTGGCGCGCCTGCTGCAGGCGTTGCGCGAGCAATTTCCCGAACAGCCCCTGGATACCCTGTCGATGGGAATGTCGGCAGATATGGAGATGGCGATCGCCTGTGGTGCCACCATTGTGCGCATCGGCACAGATATTTTTGGCGTGCGGAAATAGTCTGTTTACCGTGGTCTGCGCTCTTTTCCGGCGCCGGGAATACTGTTATTGCAAGCCCGTTGTGATCTCTGTCAGAGGTATCCTCGCCATCCAGCGGGCATGGGCTCTAGGTGCTGGGGTAGAAGTCTTGCAGTAAAAACGGCCCCGCAGGGCCGTGGAGGGATCGAATGTACCGGGATCAAGGCCGGGATTGCGCCAGATTCTTTTTCTGTTTCTCTTTGAGCAGGTAGGTGGCAAAAAATAGCGCGGTGGCCTGGGTAAAGGCATCGCGGTTTTCCTTCTTGCGATAGCCGTGCCCTTCGTTCAGCGCATTCATGTACCACACTTCGTTGCCGTTTTCGCGCAGGGCTGCCACAATCTGCTCCGCTTCGGTAACGGGCACGCGGGGGTCGTTTTGCCCCTGCACCACAAACATGGGCACCTGGATTTTTTCCACATTGTTATTGGGGCTGATGTTCTCCAGAAAGGCGCGCATTTGGGGGTCGCGCTCATCACCGTATTCCACCCGACGCAGGTCGCGGCGGTAACTCTTGGTGTTGGTCAGGAAGGTGACAAAGTTGGAAATGCCCACGATATCCACTGCCGCCTTGAGTTGATCTGAGTAGTGCATACCGGCGGCCAGTACCATATAGCCGCCGTAGCTGCCACCGAACACGGCGACCCGCTCCGCATCCAGATCAGGCTGTGTGGCGATCCAGTCCAGCAGGGCACCGATGTCCTTGACCGAGTCCTCGCGCTTATAGCCGTTATCCATGGCCAGGTAACTTTTGCCGTAGCCAGCGGAACCCCGCACATTGGGCGCGATGACCGCGGCACCCAGCGCTTCCAGCCACAGCTGGTAGGTACTGGAGAACATCGGGCGGTACTGGCCCTCCGGTCCCCCGTGGATGGAAATAATGACCGGTACCGGGCCCTCGGCCCCGCGCGGCTTGTATATGAAGGCGGGAATCTCGCGGGCCTTGCCGTCGACTGTATCGAAAGTGGGGTAGTGCACCAGTTCCGGCTCGACAAATTTGCCGGTATTCAGGCCGCCCACTTCGCTGTAGGTCCAGCGGGTGAGATCGCCACTGGACAGCGGATGCCGGCCAAGGGCAAGCACAAAGGTGTCGGTGGGGGTCTTTGGTGTGTTCAGGGAAAGTGCCAGTTTGTCGCCCCGCGGCGTGAATTCAATGCCGCCGATAACCCCGATGGGCAGGGCATCCACTTTGCTGTAGCGGTCGTCGCGCGGATCGTACAGGTAGAGCGCGGATAAGCCGTTCTCGTTGGCTGTGAAGGCGCCGCGACGGCCATCTTTGCTCAGTACAAAATTGCTGATGTCCCAGGGAATATCAGCGCTAATCACTTTTTCATCGCCACTGGCCAGGTCCTTGCGAATCAGTTGGGTGAATTCGCCACCTCGGTCGCTTATCAGGTAGACAGAGCGGTCGTCGTGGCTAAAGCCCGCGGGAAAGTTGCGCGAGTCGTCTTCACCACCTCCGGCTACCAGTGTCAGTGCGCCGCTGTCGAGATCCAGCAGGTGGGCCAGGGAGCGCGTCGAGGAGAGGTATTGCAGCACCAGCAGCTGGTTGCCGGATTGGGAGAAACCGGCGGGACCCCACCAGCTGCCGTCCTCGGCCTTCACGATCAGGCGGTCCTTTTGGGTATCACCGTCAAAGGTGCTCAGCCAGATATCGTTGGCGCTGCCGTTGCGACGGGTGCTCTGGTAAGCCAGGGCAGCCCCCTGTTTGTTCCACAGCAAGGCACCGTTGCGGGATTCGCCGTCGGTTATCATCTTGTGCTTGCCGCTGCCGATATCGAACAGGAAGATCTGCGCATATTCGTTGCCACCGGCATCCATGGTGAAAGCCAGCTGCCGGTGTTCCGGACGGGTGGCCACGGTGCCGATCGGTTCTTCAAAAAAGGTCAGTTGGCGGCGGGCACCACCGGCGCGCTCCACCTTGTGCAGTTGGTTCACCTCGCCAAAACGGGTGCTGACAAACAGGCCGATGCCCTCCATATCCCAGCCGCGGAAACTGGCCGAGCGCACATTCTGGTAGCGGTTCAGCCTGTCGACAATGCTCTGGGGAATGGAGGGGACATCTTCCAGCAGCAACTGGCCGCTGTTTTCCGTACGGCTCTCCACCGCACTGGCCAGGCCCGATGCACCGAGCAGTACGGCAGTGATTAAAGAGCGCCACTGGTACATAGTGTTCTCCTTGGCTGGCCCGCACAGGCACAGCTCTCTTGTTATTGGAATGAGATGGCCACATATTAACGGAATCCTCAACAGGGGAAACAGTGTTGAAATTTACAGCAGATGAGCTGGGTGCTTGCCGAGGTAATCCGAGTGACTGCGACAGATCCCAAAATCGTTTTTATCGGCGGTGCCGGCAATATGGGCGGTGCGGTGATCGGCGGCCTGTTGGCGGCCGGCTACCCGGCGGACAGGATTGTGGCAACCGGGCGCGATCCCCAAAAGCTGGCAGCGTTTGCGAAACGCCACGGTGTGGCGGCGCACAGTGATACTCTTACCGCGATCGGTGATGCGGATGTGATTGTATTGTCGGTCAAGCCCCAGGCGATGCGCGACTTGTGCACGGGTCTGCGTTCGCACCTGGACGGGCACAATCCGCTGATCATCAGTTTTGCAGCCGGCATACCCCTGGCTGCCTATCAGCGCTGGCTCGGTGAGCACCTGCCCATCGTGCGCGCCATGCCCAATACCCCGGCGCTGGTGCAGACGGGGGCGACCGGTTTGTATGCGGGCGCAGGCGTGACCGCTGAGCATCGCGCCATCACCGAGCGGATTGCCAATGCGGTGGGGATTTTCCTGTGGGTCCGGGAAGAGTGTGAAATCAACCAGATCATTGCTGTGGTGGGCTCTGCCCCAGCCTATTTTTTCCTGTTTATGGAGGCCATGATTGAGGCCTCTGTCGCCAGCGGATTTGCCCGCGCCGATGCGGAGCGCCTCGTGTTGCAAACTGCCCTGGGTGCCGCCAAACTGGCCATGGCCAGCGAAGAGGATGTGGCCAAGCTGAAGCGCAATGTGATGTCACCGGGTGGTACCACAGAGTGTGCCGTAAAGCGTTTTGAGCAGGGGGGACTCTTCCAGCTGGTGGCCGAGGCCATGCGCGATTGCGCCGAACGCGCTTCAGAGATGGAGCGGGAACTGGACCGCTAGGATTATCAATCAATTGGGTGATGCAGGCAGCATCGCCTATCAGTCACGCTTCAGGGGTTTTCAATGACAAATACCTTCAGCAATATCGGCGTCTTCCTGGTGGCGACCCTGGGTATCCTGTACCTGTTTGCGGTGTTGATGCGCTTGTTACTGCAGCTGGCCCGTGCGGATTTCTACAACCCCATTTCCCAGGGGATCGTCAAGATCACCAATCCACTGCTGTTGCCCCTGCGCAAGGTGGTTCCCGGGGTACTTGGCGTTGATATGGCTTCGGTGGTGCTGGCGCTGCTGGTGGGACTGGCGATGATATTGGCCTGTGGACTGTTGGCCGGCTTTGGGTTGTTTAACCCTCTCAGTGCGCTGCTGTGGTCTTTGATCGGCTGTGTTGCCACGGTGATCGCGGTGGTGTTTATCGGCCTGCTGATTTCCATCGTATTCAGTTGGATCGCCCCCCACAGTGGCCATCCAGCACTGATGTTGCTGCGCCAGCTGCTGGAGCCCTTCTGTGCCCCGGTGCGCAGGTTGATACCGCCTCTGGGGGTGATTGATATCAGCCCGATTTTCGTGTTTATCCTGCTGACAGTGGCAGACAAACTGTTGCTGGGTTTTGCGCAGATGGCCAATATGCCCGCTTTTGTGTACCAGCTATTTTGGCATATCCCCGGCTTGTGAAGGATGCTGCGCAGGGAAGATTTCTTGCGCTGCGCACTGGGTCGCATTTGCCCGAGCGTCGGGCCCTTATACTGGAAGCGGTTGGCTCCCGCCGGCTGCAACGGGCGGGGGATCTGTATCCAGGTTGTCAACAATAAGAACGCCTTGACATGGAAGACGCACTTTTACGCCAGCATATTGCGGACTACGACCGCTGGAAAAAGAATCTGGACTGCCAGTTTGCCCTTTTCAGCGAGTGGCTGGAGCGCTACTTCCCCAATTCTGCCGGGGCCCGCCAGGCTGTGCAGCAGGCGCGCACTCTGCTCACCGAAGACCAGTTTACCCTTGTTCTGGTGGGGGAATTTTCCCGAGGCAAAACTGAGCTGATCAATGCGCTGTTGTCACAGACTTACGACAAGCGCTTGCTGCCCTCCAAACCCGGGCGCACTACCATGTGCCCCACGGAGATCTTCAACGATGGCGCCGAGTACGCCAGCTTGCGCCTGCTGCCGATCGAAACCCTCGCCACCAATACCAGTCTGGAGAGTTTCCGCCGCATTCCACAAAAGTGGGTCACCCACGAGTTCGATGCCAATGATCCCGAGGCCACCCGCGCAGCCCTGTTGAAGGTTGCCGCGACCAAGTCGGTGAAACCGGAGGAGGCGGCGCGATACGGCTTTGACCGCCGCCACCTGAATGACAATGGCAAACTGGTAGAGATTCCCGCCTGGCGCTATGCCCTGATCTGCCTGCCACACCCGCTGCTGGATCAGGGGCTGCGCATCATCGACACACCGGGTCTAAACGCCCTTGGCAATGAGCCCGAGCTGACACTCGGCACCCTGCCCGGAGCCCAGGCGGTGGCCTTCCTGCTCGCCGCGGACGCCGGTGTCAGCGGTACCGATATGCATATGTGGGAGACCCACCTGGCACCCCTGCGCAATCATCGCGGCACGGCGGTGATGGCACTGCTGAATAAAGTGGATGTTCTCTGGGAGGACCCCGATGAGGATGTCGAGATTTTGTTGCAGCGAATGCGCGCCCAGGTCGCCGGTCTATTGTCGCTGCCCCGTGAAAGTGTCACTGCTGTATCGGCGAAAATGGCGCTGCTGGCGCGACAGCAAAGTGATGTGGCGCTTATGCGCAACAGCCGCTTTGCCGATTTTGAAACTCTCCTGGTGCAGCGCCTGCTGGAACATCGCCAGAAGATGGCAGAGCACCGCGCCCTGCACCAGGCCCTGACTTTGATGGCAGATACCCGCGATCTGCTCAAACGCCGTCTCAACAGTGGTCGCGCGGCGCTGACACACCTGCAGCGAAACAGCACCAGTACCCGGGAGCAACTGGCGGAGCTGAGCCAGTTGCAGCAGACGGTGCGTGAACAGCACAAGCTGTGTCACCAGGAGCTGCTCACGCTCAAATCCAGCCAGCGCATGCTGATGCGTCGGAGCCCGTCTCTATTGGCCCCAATTTCCAGCCACCAGCTGCAGCTATTGATCGAAGACACCAGCAAAGCATTGCACAAACGCTGGACGCCCATGGGATTGGCCAAAGCCATCGAGAGTTTTATGGTGGGTGTCGATCACCAGCTCTCTAATCTTGAGCGCGAGGTCAACCAGGTCAACCGTCTTTTGGATGCCGTTTTCGAGCGCTCCAGTCTGAAGAAGGCGGCCAGTACCGGAGAGTATTTCAATATTCGACAATTCCGTGCCACCCTGCGCGGCCTGCACGGTCAGGCGGCCCAGCTACGCCGCTCGCCGCAATTGTTACTGGCGCGACGCAATCGACTGAGCGAGCGCTTTATCGCGACCCTCGCCAGTGAGGTGAGACGGCTCTACGGTGAGATGAGCAGTGCCGCAGAGGTCTGGCTGGAGCGGGCCCTGGATCCTCTCAAGCAACATGCCCAGTACCAGAAGCATCTGTTGAACCGACAACTGATCAAGCTTACCGAGTTGAAACAGAAAAGCCGCAGTCGGCGCACCAATCTGCGCAGCCTGGAGGACGAGGTGCTGCGCAATGACGGGGCCCTGTCGGCACTGGAGGCGTTGCTACGCCACAGCGCTTCCACTCCTCAACCATTGGCTCGGGCACCCCGCGCGCGTAATGTCACGCCACTAAAGACCTCTCTCAACTGCTGAACAGGGCAGGCGTTTTCCACGGGCGGTTTCTGCGATTGTCATCCGCTGCGGCGCTCCCGTACACTTGCTGCTCCGGTAGTTGCCAGCCTCCAAGTAATCGACAGATATAAACGCCTTGTTCACGGAAAACCCCACTACGCCTGAGAAGGATCAGAGTGCCAACGCCATGGGCTCTGTAGGTCTTGTCACCCCCAAGCGCCACAGGTTTATCGAACCATTGTCCCTGGCCTGCGGGCGCATTCTGCAGGACTACACCCTGGTGTACGAAACCTACGGTGTGCTGAATGCCCAGAAGAGCAATGCGGTACTCATCTGTCATGCCCTCTCGGGTCACCACCACGCCGCCGGGTGGCACAGTCCTGATGACAAGCGGCCAGGCTGGTGGGATCACTATATTGGCCCCGATAAACCGATTGATACCAATACATTTTTTGTGGTTGCCCCCAACAACCTGGGCGGCTGCCATGGCTCCACCGGGCCGGTTTCCATCAATCCTGACACCGGCAAACCCTGGGGGCCGGATTTTCCCTTTCTGCGGGTGCGCGATTGGGTACACAGCCAGGCGCGCCTTGCAGACCTGTTGGGAATCGAGCAGTGGGCGGCGGTGATCGGTGGCAGCCTGGGCGGCATGCAGGCCATGCGCTGGTCACTGGAATATCCAGAGCGGTTGCGCCACTGTGTGGTGATTGCCTCGGCGATGAAATTATCGGCGCAGAATATCGCTTTCAATGAGACCGCTCGCCAGGCCATCACTTCAGACCCGGATTTTTGCGAGGGGCGCTATTTGGAGCGGAAAAAGTTACCCCGTCGCGGCCTCGCAGTGGCGCGTATGATAGGCCATATCACCTATCTTTCCGACGATGGTTTGGGGCGCAGGTTTGGCCGGGAATTGCGCACCGGCAGTTTCCAGCAGGGTACTGAGGAAGTGGAGTTCCAGATACAGAGCTATCTGCGCCACCAGGGCGATACCTTCTCCAGCAGTTTCGATCCCAACACCTATATTCTGATGACCCGTGCCCTAGACTTTTTCGACCTCGCGCGGGAGTACGGTGACGACCCTGTGGCCGCATTTGCCAATGCCCGCTGCCGTTTCCTGTTGGTTGCCTTCACGTCCGACTGGCGCTTTGCGCCGCAGCGTTCGCGGGAGATTGCGGATGCATTGATGCACGCCAATATACCTGTGAGCTATGCGGAAATTGAGTCGGCTATGGGCCACGATGCTTTTCTGCTGCCGAGTGAGCGCTACGAAACTCTCTTTCTCGCCTATATGCAGCGGGTGGCAGAGGAGATGCGCTGATGCGGATAGATTTGGATGTGATCCAGGAATGGATAGCGCACGGCAGCTGTGTACTCGACCTGGGTTGTGGCGACGGTGCGCTGCTGGAGCAATTGGGCAAGAACAGGGGTGTGAAAGGCTATGGGTTGGAGATTGACCCGGGAAAGATCACACGCTGTGTAGAGCGCGGTGTGAATGTGGTTGAGCAGAACCTGGATGCGGGGCTCGGCAATTTTTCCGATGGGAGCTTTGATACGGTGGTGATGACCCAGGCCCTGCAAACACTCAGACACCCTCACCTGGTTGTAGAGGAGATGCTGCGGGTGGGGCGCGATTGCATCATCACCTTCCCCAATTTCGGCCAGTGGAGAGCCCGCTGGCATCTGGCCTTCTCCGGGCGCATGCCGGTTTCCGACCTATTACCTTATGAATGGTATGACACACCCAATATTCATTTTTGTACTTTCCGGGATTTCGAGGTGTTGTGCAGGGAGCGCATTTGGACTATTTTGCATCGCCAGGTAGTATGCGAATCTATGCCGGGCGGGATTTTTAAAGAGTATTTACCCAATTTATTTGGTGAGACCGCGATCTACCATCTGACTCGCTAAACTAGTAGTCCGGTGACCAATGATGCGCTGCCGAATAATGATTCCGGCGCCATGTCTTGTATCCCTATCACGGACACGGCGAGCCGCTTGGGGTGGGTGCTTATGGGTTGTGAGCACGCCACCGGGATACAGTGCTGACCCCGTTTGCCGGTCGGTGCCCAAAACCATTGGAGGTGAAGCGTGAAACCCATTCCTGTCGCAGCCGCCACACTGGCCCTGCTTTTCTGGATGTCCAGCGCTGCCGCGCAACAGGCCCGGCTTATCAAGAGCCATGAGGATTTTGGCGATTATCGGGTGGTCTATTCGGTCTTCAACAGCGACTTTATCCAGCCAGATATTGCGCAGAAGTACCAACTGGTACGGGCCAAGGACCGCGCCTTCGTCAATGTGACGGTGGTAAAAAAAGAGGGTGGGACCCACGGCCTCAGTGCTGAGATGTCGGGTTCGGCGACAAACCTGATCCAGCAGTCGCGGCCGCTGAAGTTCACCGAGATCCGAGAGGGGGATGCGGTCTACTATCTGGCAGCCCTGCGCTTCGAAGACGAGGAGACGCTCACCTTCAACGTGGATGTCAGTCTGCCCAACGGCAAAAAAGAGACAGTCACGTTTCGCCGTAAGCTGGACAGGCCCTGAACGGTCCCGCCGCCGGTCCCCAGCGGTGCCTGGTACCGGGGGAATGACACTGTTGAATGGGATTCCCTGCGGGCCTGGCGCCCGCTTTTTAGTTGGTGAGGTAAGGTGAAAAGCATTGTTCTTGCCAGCGGTAACACCGGCAAGTTGCGAGAGTTCTCCCAGCTTTTTGGCACCTGGGAAATAGAGGTTTTGCCGCAGTCAGCTTTCGGTGTGCCCGCAGTGCAGGAAACGGGGCTCAGTTTTATTGAAAATGCCCTGATTAAAGCCCGCCATGCGAGCCGTATCAGCGGTCTGCCGGCATTGGCAGATGACTCGGGCCTGGCGGTGGACGCACTGGGTGGCGCGCCGGGCATCTATTCGGCCCGTTACTCCGGCGCAGGGGCCACGGATGCGCGCAATAATTGCAAGCTGCTTGAGGCACTGCGGGGAGTCGAAGAGCATTTACGCGGTGCCAGTTTTCATTGCGCCCTCGCTTTTGTGCGCCGTTTCGATGACCCGGTACCCCTGGTGTGCTGTGCACAGTGGCGCGGGCGTATACTCGACGCGCCGGCCGGGAAGCACGGCTTTGGCTATGATCCCCTGTTCTATGTGGCCGCCGAAGGCTTGACCTCGGCGCAGTTGCCGCAGGAAGTGAAGAATCGCCTTAGCCACCGCGCCCAGGCTCTTGCAAAGTTTGAGGTCATTTGGCGCCAAGCAATGCTGGGAGCCAGCTTTGCCGGCTAACGACAACAGCCTTGCTCTGCCCCCTGTCAGTCTCTACGTGCATATTCCCTGGTGTGTACGCAAATGTCCCTATTGCGACTTTAATTCCCACCAGGCCGCCCGTGACCACACGGACACCGACTACGCCCTGCCCCAGGCGGACTATGTGGCGCAGTTGCGCCGCGACCTGAAGAGCCAACTACCCTGGGTGCAGGGGCGCAAGCTGCAGTCGATTTTCTTTGGCGGCGGTACCCCGAGCCTGTTTTCCCCAGAGGCCATCGGGCAGATCCTGGCGATGGCCGAAGCGCTTGTGGGCTTTGCCAGGGACATTGAGATTACCCTGGAGGCAAATCCGGGCACCTTCGAACAGGCAAAGTTTACCGGTTACCGTGCCGCCGGTGTCAACCGCCTGTCGATCGGGGTGCAGAGTTTCAATACCGACCACTTGCACCGCCTGGGCCGTATCCACAGCGGCGAAGAGGCCGTCAGCGCCCTGGCCATGGCGCGCAGGGCCGGGTTTGACAATATCAACCTGGACCTGATACACGGTCTGCCACAACAGACGGAAGCGCAAGCTCTGGAAGATCTGCACCGCGCGGTGTCCCTGGCACCGGAGCATATCTCCTGGTACCAGCTCACTATTGAACCCAATACCGTCTTCTACAGTGCGCCACCCTCCACACCGGGCCCGGAACGGATTGCCGGTATGCAGGGCAGTGGGCGTGCGTTCCTCACTTCACGGGGTTATCTCCGTTACGAGATATCCGCCTACAGCGGAGAGGGGCTGGAATCCCGCCACAACCTCAATTATTGGTCATTTGGCGACTATCTGGGCATCGGGGCCGGGGCACACGGCAAAGTCACACTGCCACGGGATGGCCGGGTATTGCGTACACGGCGCACGCGCACCCCGCGGGACTACCTGGCGATTGCGCCTGCCCGCGAGTTACTGTATACAGAGCTGGCTGCACCGCAGGTCGATCCGATTGAGACGGGAGACCTGCCGCTGGAGTTTTTGATGAACGCCCTGCGTTTGGTTGAGGGCGTGCCCCTGTACAGTTTTGAGCGCTATACCGGACTGTCCCTGGAGGTGCTGTCGCGGCATTGGCCGACACTGGTGGCCATGGATCTGGTAGAGCCCCTTGAGCGACGTATTGCCGCCAGTGCCTTTGGCTTTGATTATCTTGATGAGATTCTGCAACGCTTTCTGGAACAGCCGTGAGGTACCTGCGCCGGACCTTGAATTCTGTGTCAGCGCCCCAATCAACGCGTTAGCTGGCATACTCCGGCTGTATTTCTGCGGCCGGCATCGTGCGCTGATGCTTCCGAGTGGCCCCGCACTGAGTAACTAGAGAACAGGAAAGCAATATGAGCGAGCACGCAATCATCAATGTAACTGACGCCGATTTTGAAGCGGAAGTACTCAAGGCTGAAAGGCCCGTGTTGGTGGATTTCTGGGCACAGTGGTGTGGTCCCTGCAAGATGATTGCCCCGGTGCTGGATGACCTTGCAGAGCACTATGGAGACAAGCTGAAAATTGTCAAAGTCGATGTGGATACCAACAAGGAGAGCCCCGCGACATACAATGTGCGCGGTATTCCCACACTGTTGCTGTTCAAAGGCGGCAACGTTGAAGGCACCAAGGTTGGCGCTCTGTCCCGTGCCCAACTGACTGAATTTATTGACAGCCAGTTGTAATCCCGGTGGTTCCATCCTGTAAAGAGGGTAAATTTGCTTGCAGGATGGAATACACCCGTTATACTGGCTGTAGTTCTGTAATAGCCCGGCGGCTATGAATCAACTGGTGGCCAGCTGAAATAAACGCCCCTCCACAGGGTCTCTGACCATTCCCGGCGTCTATATTCCTCGGATTGAGCTTATCTGATACTGCTCCAGATTTGACGATGGAGCGCATAAGCTTGACGAATACTGCGCTCTGGATGGACAAGGGCACTTTGGTGTTTTGGCAAAATAGAAGAGCAACCTTTTAATTTTTAAAACCCCTCCTCGAAAAATTTCCGGCGTGTCCGCGCCAAATGACAACAGAAACCTTAATAAGCAATTGGTATGAATCTATCCGAATTAAAAACCAAACCCATTGAAGAGTTAATCGAAATAGCCAAAGGTATGGGCCTGGAAAACCTGGCCCGGTCGCGCAAACAGGATATTATTTTCAATATCCTAAAGCGCCATGCCAAAAGCGGTGAAGATATTTATGGAGATGGCGTATTGGAAATCCTCCAAGATGGTTTTGGATTTTTACGTTCTGCAGACTCTTCGTATCTCGCGGGACCGGATGATATTTACGTTTCCCCAAGTCAGATTCGCCGTTTTAATTTGCGTACAGGGGATTCGATTTCGGGAAAAATTCGCCCACCCAAAGAAGGTGAAAGATATTTTGCTTTATTGAAAGTTAACGAAATCAATTTTGACAAGCCAGAGAATGCTAGAAACAAAATTCTCTTTGAAAACCTGACCCCGCTTTTCCCTAATGAAAGCCTTACCCTGGAGTGCGGCAACGGTTCTTCCGAAGACCTTATTGGTCGTATTATCGATCTTGTGGCACCGATTGGTAAGGGCCAGCGCGGTTTGATTGTGGCACCACCGAAGGCTGGTAAGACCATTATGCTGCAGAATATGGCCCAGGCCATTACCCGCAATAACCCCGAGTGTCATCTGATCGTCCTGCTCATTGATGAGCGCCCGGAAGAAGTGACTGAAATGCAGCGCTCTGTTCGCGGTGAGGTGGTGGCCTCTACTTTTGACGAGCCGCCGGCGCGCCATGTCCAGGTTGCTGAAATGGTGATCGAGAAGGCCAAACGCCTAGTTGAGCACAAGAAGGACGTCGTTATTCTGTTGGATTCTATTACCCGTCTGGCGCGGGCATATAACACAACGGTGCCAAGCTCGGGTAAAGTGCTCACCGGCGGTGTGGACGCCCACGCGCTGGAGCGGCCCAAGCGCTTCTTCGGTGCTGCACGCAATATTGAAGAGGGTGGAAGCCTGTCTATTATTGCTACTGCACTGATTGATACTGGTTCGAAGATGGATGAGGTGATTTTCGAGGAGTTCAAAGGTACCGGTAATATGGAATTGCAGCTGGATCGCAAGATTGCTGAAAAACGCGTCTACCCTGCGATTAACGTGCGCCGTTCCGGTACGCGCCGAGAGGAGCTGCTGATGCCAGAGGGCGAGCTGCAGCGGGTGTGGATTCTGCGCAAACTGCTCCACGATATGGAGGATTTGGCTGCGACGGAGTTCCTGGTGGATAAGTTGAAAGACTTCAAGACAAACGATGAGTTCTTCCTGTCCATGAAACGTAAGTAATGTTCAGCAAATATCAGGCGCTGGTACCGGCATTTTTTATGTGCCTGGGATTGCATCGGGTGAGTATTTGGATTGATTGTTGTTGAAAAGGCGAGCAAATAAGCATATAAAGCTCCACAGAGTGGCGCTGGATAGGCAAGTGATTGAGCGGCGCCCAACTGAATTGGCTCAGGAGTAATTCCGTAAGGGCCAATCTCAAATGGATAATCTGGTGGAGCTGGTTTCCATTTGTGACTGCACGACAGCCCACATATCTAGTGAGAACCTTTTGTGAATATCTATATTGGAAATCTGGCCTACGGCGTAACCTCTGACGACCTGAACGAAGCTTTCGGTGCTTTCGGAGAAATCTCTCGGGCTACTGTTATTACTGACCGTGAGACTGGCCGCTCTAAGGGCTTCGGTTTCGTAGAAATGCCCAACGACGACGAAGCGCGTAAAGCGATTGAAGAGATGAACGATCAGCCGATGTCCGGCCGTAACATTCGCGTTAACGAAGCCAAGCCTCGCGAAGATCGTCCGCGTCGCCCCCGCTTCTAAGCTAGCGAAAAGCTTAAGATTTTTTCGGCCCGCTGGGTATCGCTTGCGGGCCGTTTCTCCCCCTCCGCTCAGCCACCCTGCCAGGGAGCCACTCCCTATTTTGCATCTTCTGTTTTACACTGACCGCCGGTTTTGTCTTCACCTGTTAGCCCATGAAATACAGAGACCTGCGCGACTTCATCACGTTGCTGGAAAAGCGTGAACTGTTGAAACGTATTCGCTATCCCGTTGACCCGCACCTGGAAATGACAGAAATCTCAGATCGTGTGTTGCGCTCTGGTGGGCCGGCACTGCTGTTTGAGAACCCGGTGGGTTCTGATGTCCCCGTGCTTACCAACCTGTTTGGCACCCCGGAGCGTGTGGCTTTGGGTATGGGACGGGAAAGTGTGGAGGAGTTGCGAGCGGTTGGCGAATTACTCGCGTTTCTCAAGGAGCCTCAGCCGCCGGAAAATCTGCGCGATGCATGGGAGAAACTGCCGCTGTTCAAGCAGGTGCTCAATATGGGGCCAAAGGTGGTGCGGGATTCTCCCTGCCAACAGGTTGTACTGGATAAAGATGCGGTGGACCTGCACACATTGCCGATCCAAACCTGCTGGCCAGGGGATGTGGCTCCCCTGGTGACCTGGCCACTGGTCATTACTCGTGGGCCGGAAAAGAAACGCCAGAATCTCGGCATTTACCGCATGCAGCTGATTGATAAAAACCGTTTGATTATGCGTTGGCTCAGCCACCGCGGTGGTGCTCTGGATTACCGCGACTGGTGTAAAAAGCACCCCGGTGACCCCTATCCGGTGGCTGTGGCCCTCGGTGCAGATCCCGCTACCATTCTTGGCGCTGTGACTCCAGTACCGGATGCTCTGTCAGAGTACGCGTTTGCGGGTCTGCTGCGCGGGGATAAAACCGAAGTTACAAATGCCCTTTCAAGCGATCTGCAGGTACCGGCCAGTGCCGAGTACGTTCTGGAAGGCTTTCTCTACCCCGGGGACACTGCCGATGAAGGCCCCTTCGGGGATCACACAGGCTATTACAATGAAGTGGACCGCTTCCCGGTATTTACCGTGGAAAAAATCACCCATCGCAACAATCCCATTTATCACAGTACCTATACTGGGCGCCCACCGGACGAACCGGCGATTCTGGGAGAAGCGCTGAATGAGGTGTTTGTGCCAATATTGCAAAAGCAGTTTCCTGAAATCGTCGATTTCTATTTGCCGCCCGAAGGCTGTTCCTACCGTTTGGCAGTGGTGACCATGAAAAAACAGTATATCGGGCATCCCAAACGTGTGATGATGGGAATCTGGTCTTTCCTGCGTCAGTTTATGTACACCAAAATAGTGGTTGTCACCGATGAGGATGTGAATGCGCGGGACTGGAAAGAGGTTATCTGGGCCATCACCACACGTATGGACCCGGTGCGGGATACGGTAATGATAGAGAATACGCCGATTGATTATCTGGATTTCGCCTCACCGGTATCGGGACTCGGCTCAAAAATGGGATTGGATGCCACCAACAAATGGCCCGGCGAGACGGACAGGGAATGGGGCAATCCGATTGAGCGGGATTCAGGGATTGTCAAAAAAGTGGATGAAATCTGGTCCAAGCTGGGCCTTTAGGTCTCGCTGCAATCTGACTACATTCCAATTTCTGCACAATCCGGTTTGCCGATAGAGTATCCGGTAAGAGGCCTCCTCTGGTTGTTATTCAATTTAGCCTGATAACTGACAGTGCCTCAGTGTGGTTTTCAACAGCCCTTGGTGGTCTGCTTGAAACTGGGGGTATTTATAAGTGATCTTAGGTAGCGGGTGGAGCCCTTGACGAAAGCCTTACCTTATGGTCTGGGGTGTTGGTTCTGCTCAGGGGCATTGTCTTGCGCCATTAGCCATGTCTGCAGCACCTGGTGCTCGGTCTCCCCGATCACTGCCATACTGGCGTGATTGCGATCTGCAAGCGCAATCACTTTGATCGTATGATCGTTTAATGCTTTGAAATTGTCGTATGGCGATACCAGATCGGCAGGTGAGGAAAACAGCAGAACAGGTGTGTCGGAGGCCACGAGGAGCGGTTCTATTCGAGTGTCTTTGAGTTGAATATTGGCGTTTTCTAGTGCTAATAAAGCGCCCTTGCGAAATTGCTCTTCGGAAATAAGGTTGCCAAGTAAGGGATAGTTTGCTTTGGAATAATTATAAACAGCCGTGTCAAATGGTGGCATCGGTGCCTGTAAAATAAGTCCCCTGATGTCATCGCGGTTAGAGGACACCCGTGCGGCTGTTAATGCGCCCATGGAGCTACCCAAAAGATAGAGTTTCTCCCCGCTGATGGTCTGCTTGCTGATCAGGTCGTCGATAAGATTGCTGACAACACCGCTATCTCCCACGCCGTATTTTTTAGTGCCACCTGATTCTCCGTGTCCCAAAAGATCCGGGACAACTACCTCATACCCCAGGAAGCGAAAGTAGAGCGCAGAATTGATCATGAACTCCTTGGAGACCCTAAAGCCGTGCAAAAGAACAATTGTTCCAGAGTAAGTATTCGCCAGAGAGCCTCTTTGCACAGCAAGCTCAACATGATTAGTGCGGTTACCCGAATCCACTTCGATAGAATATCCAAGCTTTTTTGATGTGATGGGTGGTGCAAAGAAATAACTGATGCAGACTCCCTCAGAATTGGAGCAGAATTGGTTTTTGTTAAAACCCAACTCCTCAATTTTTACATCTGTGATTATTTGTTCGTAGGGAAAGCTCTCGGACTTTTCTAAAAAAAAGGCAACCCCTGATGAGCAGGAAGATATCAACACACATAGGATCACGAGGGGGAGTAACTTTATCATATTGATTATTAGATAAACGTATCTAGCGTAAAGTATAACAAATCCTGGATTCAACTCGCTACTGTTACTGTTTTTGACGTTCGCAATCAGGTAATGGCGTACCAGGTTGTGAGCGAGTTCTGGCAAACCAAGCTTTTCAATGTGTTGCTTTACCCACACTGAATAAGAACGGTTTGGCATTTGGTGAGTGTAAATTCGGGTACTATGGGAACTGATGGCTATTGTTCATACTTTTTGAGTGGCCAGGGACTGTATTTTTTTAAAAAAACACACGTATTCTTGAAACCGCGCTTCATAATAATAAATCTTTGTTCCTAAACTCAGTTGGCCCTATTGTGTATAACGCCCAAAGTGCTGACGCGCATTTAGCACATCCAGTCCGCACGGCGATGTTGTCTTGCTTTGTGAGGTGAATTTTGTCACTAGACCTGGCTAATATCCCCCCAAATTCTCAGAGACATCAGCAATCCTACCAGACCATGGATGGGGTCTCTATCAGAGGCACGTAAGCGCCCTTTAAACTGCATCCTTCAGCTCCGTTCAAACCAGCGTGAATGTTCCCCAAAACTCATGGGATGGTATTCATATCCACACTAAAAAAAGTGTCTTGGTTGTGATGGCTGGCAACAATATATTGATCCGTGGCGAGCATATTCTTGGCCCAATAAAAAGGCCGGCAATTTTCATTGCCGGCCTTTTTTGTGCCCTGGGGGTTTGCGCAATCAGTGCACCCAGTGATGCCGCTCCCTCTTCGCCTGAATGGCTTCGGCGGTGGGTGCCGGCATGGCGCTGATGGGCAGGCGTTCGTGGAAGAATGCCAGGCGCTCTCCCCTGCCAAGCTCATTCATGGTCTCCGCCTCGAACACCCGGCCGTTGATCACTGTGTAGGCGATATTTTCAGACAGGCGCAGGTTGTCCAGTGGGTTGCCATCCACCACGATCAGGTCCGCCAGTTTACCCGCCTCGATGCTGCCGATATCCCCGTCCATACCCAGGTAGCGGGCACCGTCAATGGTGCCTGCGCGGAAGGCCTCCCAGGGGGTGAAGCCACCCTGTTCCATCATCCACAATTCCCAGTGCGCGCCCAGGCCCTCGCGCTGGCCGTGGGCGCCGATGTGCACCGTGACACCCTCGTCGCGCAGCTGCTTGGCCTGGCGGGCCACGTTAAAGTGGTTGTAGTGGGCATCCGGCGCCGTGGGGCGGCGGATGGAGCGCGGGTTGACGATAAAGTCCGGAGTAAAGCGGGTCAGGCGCTGGTTTTTCCACACCTCGGTGCGGTCATACCAGTACTCCTCGCCCCAGAGGCCGCCGTAGGCCACCACAAAGGTCGGTGTGTAACCCACCCGGGTCTGGCCCCACAGCTGCTCCACATCGCCGTAGACATTGGCGATGGGCAGGGAGTGCTCGATACCGGTGTGCCCGTCCACAATCATATTCATATTGTGCTGGTACTTACCGCCGCCCTCCGGCACCACCATGATACCGGCCTCGCGGGCTGCCTGCAGGACCTGCTGGCGCTGGTCACGGCGGGGCTGGTTGTAGCTCTTCACCGAGATGGCACCCATCTCCTTGAGACGGTTGACATGGAAGCGGGCATCTTCCAGTGAATGGATCTTGGCTTTGTAGCCGGGACCCTTGGCGCCATAGAGAATGGTGCCGGTGGAGAAGATGCGCGGCCCGGTAATCAGGCCGGCCTTCTGCATTTCCGCAGCGGAGAAGATCTCGCTGCTGTCGTTGGAGGGATCGTGAATGGTGGTCACCCCGAACGCCAGGCTGGAAAACAGGTTCCAGTTCTGCTGCGGAATAATCTCCTCGCGTCCCTGGGCGCCGTGGGCATGGGCGTCGATCAGGCCCGGCAGCACGGTTTTGCCGGTGACGTCGATGCGCTTCGCTTGCTCAGGGATAGACGCCTCGGCAGCGGGGCCCACCGCCACAATGCGGTTACCGCGCAACAGCACAACCCCATTCTCGATAATTTCGCGGGTGTTCTCCGCATCGCGCATGGTGACCACGGTACCGCCGGTCAGGGCGACCAGTCCCGAGCGGTTGTCGAAAGGCTGCTCAAAGCCCAGGTCGATACCCTCCGAAACCGGCTCCGGCAACGCATCGGGGGCACCGGCAACAAAGAGGAAGGCGTCTTTTAATGCGCGCTCGAACAGTTTGGGGCCATGGGACCAACCGAGTGTGCCGCTATCGGCGGACCAGTGCAGGTTTTCACCGGCACGCTTGGAGACCTGGGTGACTTTGACCGCTTTGCTATCGGGGCCGATCACCTCGGATTTGCCGGTGTGCATAAAGGGCGCGACAAAGGCTTTGAAGTCCTGGGTAAAGGCAACCCATTGCCCGTCGGGGGACAAGCGGAAGGAGGTGATCTCGGCGCCGTGCAGGTGCTCGCGCTCGTCCTTGCCTTCCAGGTTGGTGCTTTTCAGTACGCGCTTGCCGCCGTTGGCGCCAACATATTCAGAGAAATAAATACGCTCACCGCTGGCACCGAAGTGGGGCTCATAACCGGACTTCACCACCCGCCGTTGCCAGTCGCCACCGGCATCGGCCAGGTAGATTCCCGGCTCCAGGGCGTACTCGGGGCTGAGCAGGTAACCGCCGGTAAAGCGGCGGTAAGCCACGGTATCACCGCTGGGGGAGAAAGTCGGTTCCACATACAGGCCCGGCTGGCTGGTGATGTTCCTGCCGCGGCCATTGCGCGCGGAAACCACGCGCACATGGCCGAGTTTTTCGTCATCCCAGGTGACATAGGTGATCTCGCGGCCATCCCGGGACCAGTTGGGGTAAAACTCGAAGTGGTCATTCTGGCGGGTGAGGCGGTGGCGCTCACCGCTGTTGATATCCTGTAGATAGATTTTGCCCAGGGCCTGGAATGCCACTTGTTTGCCGTCGGGGGATTTCTGTGCCCAGCGGATCATCTTTACATCGAAGGTTTCCGGAGCCACTTCCACCGGGAAGCGCACCGCATCGGCCACCTGCTTCTCGACTTTTACGTGGGTTTCAATTGGCGCAACGCTGTCGCCGTGTACCGAAATACGCAGGAACTTACCACCGCTCCACACGATCAGTGACTCGCCATCGGGCATCCAGTCGTATTGCACATAGTTGCCATGGGGGCCGAAGATTTCCTGCAGGTCCCGCTCCAGGCCCGCATACACCGGGGTCTCCAGGCCGGTGCCCAGGTCTTTCAGGAACAGGGAAGTCTGGTTGTCCTGGCGGCGGATAAAGGCCAGCTTGCTGCCGTCCGGAGAGGGAACCGGCGCTACGGCGCCACCGGGGCCGGAGATAAAGGTCTCCTCTTCCCCATCCTGCAGGTCGTAGCGGTTGATGGCAAAAATCTCCCGGGTGGAGTTTTTGTTGTACTCCCACACGGTGCCGGGGGTGGTATCGATGGCGTAATACACGTAGCGGCCATCCGGGGAGAAGGCCGGGTCGGCAATATTTTTCTGCGCAATCTCGCCGCCGATACGCGCCTTCAACTGGCGACCCTCGCCACCGCCATAGTGGTACATCCAGATTTCCCCGGCGGGGATGCTGCGCTCGGACATAAAGCCCTTGCGCGCCACCAGATACTGGCCGTCGGGGCTCCAGTTGGGCGAGTGCAGCAGGTTCTCTTTTTCCGTGGTGAGCTGGCGCAGGTTTTCACCATTGCGGTCCATCAGCCAGATATTGTCGGCGCCGTCGCGGTCGCTGATAAATACAATGGTTTTGCCATCCGGGCTGAAGCGCGGCTGCATATTCCAGGCGATCTCATTGGTCAGGGCCACCGCCTCACCGCCGCTCACCGGCACGGTGTAGATATCGCCCAGCATATCGAACAGGAGGCTGTCGCCATCCGGGCTGATATCCAGGTTGCTCCAGGTGGTTTCGTGGGTATCCAGCTGGATTGGCTTGAAATCGTAAGCCGGCTTATTGATATCCCAGGAGGGTTCCTGCTGAGCTTCCTGTGCCTCTGCAGCCGGCTCTTGTGGCTGTTTTGCGGCTTCAGCGACCGCCCCCATGGGCAGGGTGAGCGCCAGTGCAACCGGCGCCAACAAACGCCAGCGCGGCTTGGTGTGCTTGAATGTGATCATGATAACTTTCCCCCCGCCATGTTGTTATTGGCACGACGGCTCTGTGTGTGCGTATTGAGTAGGCAACTTGTTGATTTTACAGAGGGTAAGCTACCGGTCCAGGGCGCGCGTGGCAATCCAAATGCGTTGAGCGCCAACCTGCTGCGCTGGAGTGAGGCGCTCTTGAGTTCGCGGGGCAGACTGGCCACAATGCGCCCCGGTTGACTGATCTAGCGGGATTTGGATTCAAGATGACTATTGATGTTGTGGTTTTGGCAGCGGGCAAGGGCTCGCGCATGCGTTCCGGGTTGCCCAAGGTACTGCACCCGATCGGTGGTATCCCCATGCTGGGACGCGTGATTGAAACGGCCAGACAGCTTGAAGAGGTGCGTATCACCGTGGTTGTGGGGCACGGTGCCGAGCAGGTGCAGGCCCGCTTTGCCGACAGCGGCGTGCAGTTTGTGCAACAGGCGGAGCAACTGGGTACCGGCCATGCTGTGGCACAGGCAATTCCCCATTTCCGCCAGGGGGCCTCGGTGCTGGTACTCTACGGCGATGTGCCGCTGGTCAAGGCGGGCACCCTGCAGTCGTTGTTGTCAGCGGCGGATAAAGGCCCGGCGCTGCTCTCGGTAGAGATGGCCAACCCCGCCGGCTACGGGCGCATAGTGCGCGATGATGCGGGCCGCGTACAGGCGATTGTTGAGGAGAAAGATGCCGATGCGGCCACCCTCGGCATCCGCGAGGTGAATACCGGCATACTGGCGGCGCCGGCGGAACTGCTGGCGCGCTGGTTGCCTGAATTGTCCTGCGACAATGCCCAGGGCGAATACTACCTCACGGATGTGATCGCCCGCGCGGTCAGTGAGGAGATCGCCGTTACCGGGGTGCGCGCCAGCGATGCCTTGGAAGTGGCGGGGGTGAACAGTCGCGCACAGCAGGCGCAGATGGAGCGCGCCTTGCAACACACCCGCGCTGTGGCACTCATGGATGCGGGGGTCACCCTGCTGGACCCGGCGCGGATTGATATCCGCGGCAGCCTGGAATGCGACACCGATGTAGCCATCGACATCAACTGTATTTTTGAGGGCACCGTTTCCCTGGGCAAGGGCGTACAGATCGGTCCCAACTGCCTGTTGAGGAACTGCCGCCTGGCGGATGGCACCCGTGTGGAGGCCAATTCCGTGATTGAGCAGGCCGAGGTTGGCGAAGCCTGCAGCATCGGCCCCTTTGCCCGCCTGCGCCCCGGAACCCGGCTGGCCACGGGCGCCAGGGTGGGCAACTTTGTCGAGATCAAGAAAGCAACCATCGGCGCTGGCAGCAAGGTCAATCATCTCTCCTACGTGGGCGATGCCGCCGTGGGGGAAGCGGTGAATGTTGGTGCCGGCACCATCACCTGCAACTACGATGGTGTGAACAAATCCCTCACCGAAATTGAGGACGGCGCTTTTATCGGCTCCAACACCGCACTGGTGGCACCGGTAAAAGTGGGCAGGGGCGCCACCGTGGGTGCCGGTTCCACAATCACCCACGCAGTGGGCGCGGACGAGTTGGCCGTGGCGCGGGGCAGGCAGCGCAATATCACCGGCTGGCAGCGCCCGGCCAAAAAAAACGCCAGTGACCGCCTGCCTTAAACCCGCCTCTTGCCGCAACACTTGCGCCTCCGCAATCCAAGGGGGCGCCCTTCCTTACAAAACTCCAGAGTGAGCCACTAACCCGTTTCGGTATTGCTTCGTTACCAGGATAAACGGGGCAGTGGGCACAGATCCTGCCGGACTCCTGCCGAGTGAGCCCCAGCAGGCACGCTACGCAAAGCCAAAGTCTGCGGGCAGCTTGCTGGCATCGAGCATGATTGGGGTCTTGTTTGCCCCGGTGCGGCTGCTTGAGCGTGCCGAGTTCAGTCAGGCTGGGGCGATTGTCGATGCAAATTCACACCGGGATATTCTCTGGTGAATGGCAATAAAGCGGACCTACTCAACGGGTGGTATTGATGGGGCCATTGCGTTTTTTCGTGCGCATATCAATAGAAATAGTGGCACCAAAATTATCTTATTGGATGGTATTTCGTTTTCTTTCCTGCAAGAGCGGCGTAAAATCGATAAATATTTATCTGCGTGATGGGTTGTAATTGGGCCAGCCGCTCAGCGCCAATGGCCCAATAGCATCGAAATACCCAGGCATTTTCCCAAACCCCTTCCCTTCCACAGGAGAACGGTACGTGACCTAAGCGTAAGTAAAAGGCGCTGACCCAAGGTGCACCAACACCAGGGGCCAGCTAACCAAATTGATAAGTAAACTATCAAAATGGCTCTATGGATAATACGCTAGAAGCCCGCTCGTCTTCAATAAAGTGGGACATTATCAGACGCCAGGGGTGGTTGCCCAGGCTCTGGAAGCGTTGCACGCGCCTGTTTTGCTTTACCGCCTACCGTTCCCGCGCCCCACCCTGCCTTGCCTCCCGTCGTTATTTTCCAGCTATTCCCATCACAAAAAATCACTCCAGGATTTGCGATCCGGAAGGAAAGGTTTATGTTGGTTGTAAAACGCCGGCCAGGCGAGAACCTCAGAATTGGAAAAAATGTTTCCGTCACCGTATTGGGTATTTCAGGCAATCAGGTCAGAGTGGGTATCGCGGCCCCCAAATCCCTGCCCGTACACCGTGAGGAAGTGTATATACGTATCCAAAAGGAAGAGGAGCTAAACAAAGGGAGCCGTTGAGAAACCGGCTCGCCCAGTGGGGGGAGCCTGTCAAGAATACTGTGTAGCCGCCGCTGCGTATTGCTTGAGAATGCCCAATACGCATACCCCATACCGTCTTTCAGTGATTTGTTTTCCAAAATTTGGTTGTGTGAAATAAGCCGGTAATGCCAGCGCTCTCCCTCTGGCGTTTACCGGTATTTACTGGCAGCCTGGCACCAGGCCCGCAGCGAACCTGTAATGCAAAAGGAAGGTAGACCTCACCATATCCTTCAGGAATATCCTGTTGATGTATGGATAATGCGTAGTTGATTTGTACCTTAAGGGGTTCCAACAGGGACTATGGAAGCAAGGCTCTTCTCCATTTCTCACCCTTGGCTTCCTTACAAACAGGCATTGCTCTGTAAAATCAATATCCTTAACCCGGCCGTACGGATTCCATTACTCTCAGGCCAGATTCGTACATTAGCAACACGGCCAAGGTACAGCAGGCGTGGCAATTGGGCGGCAATAAATGTGCTGGTTGATGTGGTGCCCTTCCTCAATGCCCGCCTGCAGGGCCTGTCAAAGCTGGTGCGCGCCGCTGAGCTCAAAGGAGAACTGCACAAACCCTGGACCTGGCGTATGGACCCGCTGGTGGGCATGGCAGTGGCCAAGATTGCATTGGTATCATCCGCCCTGGCACTGTGGAATGATGACGATGAGCGCTACCAGTCGTTGCCGGACTGGGAGAAGGACGCCTACTGGCATGTCTTCTTCTGGGGTCACCATATCCGTGTGCCGAAACCCTTTGAAATAGGCATTCTCGCCGGGACTATTCCCGAGCGTATGATGCACACTTGGATACTGGATAATCAGCCGGATGAGAAACTACTGTGGAGTATGCAGCACGGGCTGCTGGAAACCTTGGGCTTCAACCTAACCCCGCAGATGCTATTGCCCGCGGTGGAGCTGTACGCTAACCGCTCGTTCCACTTCGACAAGCCCATTGAATCACTGGGAGATCGGCGCAAGCTCCCCAAAGACCGTTACAACAGCTTTACCAGCGATACCATGGTGTCTTTGGCCCAAGTGGTAGGCTGGTCTCCAAAGCAGATGGAGCACTTTTGGGTGGGCTATACGGGGACCATGGGGGCCTATATTTTATCGACTTCAGACATGCTGGTGTCCCTGGCGCAGGGCAAGCCCAATCAGGGGGAGTTTCTGGCCACGGACATTCCTGTACTGAAAAGCTTTTACCGTGGCACCAAGCCGCCTCACAGCACCCAATATGTCAACGATCTCTATGAACGTCTGAAAAAGTTGAATCAACTGGCGGCGAGTTTGAAGGATTTGGGGGGACGAGAAAGAGCAGAGTTCGTTACCGAGCACCGCAACAAGCTGGCCCAGCGCCGTCCACTAAATCAAGCCAGCCGCCGTTTGAGTGAATTGCGCAAGCGACGCGAGCGTATTTTGGCCGAGGATATGTCGTGCAAGGCCAAGCAGCTAAAACTGGATGTGATTCAAAAGGGGATCGATGCGGTGGCTGCCAAAGCCTCGCAAAAGTCTGGGGCAGATTTTTAACAGATTAACAATAACCAACTTGGCGATACTGATAAAGGCAAAGTAATTAATCCGGCAACGTAATATTTCTCTATAAATTGCGGTAATTTTCTTTGTTTATCCGCGTATTTTGCGCAATATAGAGTTGCCGAATTAATAATTGACAAACAATTGAATCATCGAACCATTTTGTCGCCAAAAGATAAATTGGGTTTGCGTCTAACACT
>NZ_JAVAMR010000159.1:0-772 GCF_030731025.1 Microbulbifer sp. 2205BS26-8
CTAATTAAAGTATCAACAATAAGCGCAAAGTGAATAAAAAACGTGAAAACAACATCCAGTTTATCAAAGCGAGAGAAAATTCTTCTGAAGCCCTTCAGACGTCGAAACAGTCTCTCCACTTCATTTTGCTTTTTGTACGCCTCTACGTCGTATTTCCAGGTGCTCAATCGGTTACTCTTCGGTGGCACGACAGGTTCCATGCCCAGATCGAATACCAACTGCCGGGATTCATTACCTTCGTAGGCCTTGTCCATGATCACTTTGGCTCCATCCCAACCGCAGTTCTCAAGGCTTTTCAGTAGCTTTCGGCCCTCCGGAGCGTCTCCAGCCTGCCCCGGCGACAGAGAAAATACTACGGCGCGGTTGTGGCCGGCTACAACCATATGAATCTTGGTGGTCCAGCCTGCTCGTGATTTGCCGATAAATTGAGGACCGTTTTTTTAGCGCGCCAGTGCCGTCTGGATGAACTTTAACAGCCGTAGAATCAAGAGAGATATGATCGACCTGGATATTGATCACATTATTTTCCTGGAGGGCCAGAAAGACCCTATCCAACACCTTACTTGGCCCAACGATTCGCCCGCATGTAGACGCTGTGCCAACGGCCAAATTTCTTCGGCAGGCCTCGCCATTTGCAGCCATGCTCGGCTATGTAAAGAATGGCGTTCAGCACCTGTAAGTTGGATATTTTCACGTTGCCGCGCTGGAGGGGTAGAAAATCTTCGATAATTTTGTATTGTTGCGCTGTAATTTCCATGCAGGGATTATACAG
>NZ_JAVAMR010000160.1:0-770 GCF_030731025.1 Microbulbifer sp. 2205BS26-8
TTAAGAAAGGAATGCTATCCGGGTAATGTTTTTTCAAACTACAGGTACCATTATATTTTTCAAATGTTTCAAAAAATAATTTATCTCTAGCCGCCAAAGAAACCCAATAAAGCGCATCATTCCCCAAATCAAAGTATTTGCTATAAGCCTCTATACCTCTTTCGCAAGGGAACGCCTCCCCACCCACCATTATTAATAAGGAGTTTTGTATAAATAGATATTTATCCTCGTTTTGAGAATTAGGATTAATAGAGCAAAAGAACTTATCAGTGTAGACAGGCTCTCCTTTTGCATACGCCTGCATTTTAGTGGTCAACTCACGAATAGCAATTTTATTTTCACTTAAATATAGAGACAATTTTTTTTCAAAACCCGCATCATCCTTATTAATCTGCGCAAAAGAAAAGCAACAAGAAACAAAAAAAACTAAACCAATGAACTTATACATTAATAAACCCTATAAACTTCACTATCATTGTTAATGATCAAATATGCCTCACATGAACCGCCTGGGCATCCAATAAAGTGCGAGGTTGAAATCCCACTTTGTGACTGAGCAAAGTCAGCAACAACTCCAATACCAAAAGAAACAGGGTTGCCTAAAGAAAGTCCACCATTCTTTATTAAAGACATTCCAGTCGAGAGAGCTCCATCCATACCCGAAACAGCCTGGCTGTTTAAAGACAACACCCCTATATTCCTCAATTCAGATTGAGCTGACATCACTCGAAGATTTTCATCCGTTTGCCCCAACATAGATTGCAAGTCAG
>NZ_JAVAMR010000161.1:0-768 GCF_030731025.1 Microbulbifer sp. 2205BS26-8
GAGCCACAGGGAGGCCTACTTTATTGCAAGTCTCAGGTAGCCCAGAGCTGTAGACAGCCGATCTATAGGGGTGCAAGCCCCAGGATTAATTGGCTAAAACTGCCCGAAGCATTGTATAATCACAAACCTAAACAACTAACAGATTAACATAACAGGCTTCAAATGTTAAAAAAAATAGCTCTTATTTCTTTAATTGGTGGAACTTCATTAAACTCCTTGGCAGCCACTCAAGAGGTTGAAATAACAGGTGTAGGCATCAGTAACTCTACGAAAACTGTTTATATCGGTGTCTCTCCAAATATTTCTGACACCTCATGCAGTGGAAGCTCCCAAGTAAGAATTTCTTTAGTCGATAGTACTGTTGCCCGAGAAGTGTATTCGTCAGCATTGACCGCTTTCGCCTCTTCAAAAACTGTCAAGGTTGGATATGATGATTCTAGTTCAGCAGAGTGCCTACTCAATAATCCAGTAGTACAGAGTTTCTACTTAATAAAATAAGCCTAATTAAAACCACCAAACTCCAGACAGTTTTAGAAAGCGGGAGCCCTGAAGTTATAAGACAAGAGCCACAGGCGGTTATCCCGCTGGCGTCAAGGGAATCAAAGTCGTTAGCGCATATCGAGTAACCGTGGAGAGCGGTTAACCTTCTTTGTCTAACTTGTAGACCATCTCCAAATGCCTCAAGACAAGATCTAGATACTTGGGGCTCAACTCATTAAGCATCTCTATATATTCCGCCATTGGCTCCTTTGAGGGCCTTTCTATACC
>NZ_JAVAMR010000162.1:0-758 GCF_030731025.1 Microbulbifer sp. 2205BS26-8
TCGCACGCTCGGCAAGCGCTTCTGCGACAAAGTTTATGCCGGCGCTTTTCGGCGACAATCACACAAAGGGTACTGACAAACCAGGCGCACTAACCTGTTTTTTCCACTGGAAGTTCGTCGGCAGTCCCGCTGTGTGCACCTGTTAAATCGGGACCCGGATTTTTCCCAACTTTGCCACTTGCAGCCCAGGCCAGGAGCGCACACCAGGCCACCCAGGAAAGCAGCGCGGGAATATTGGCCAGGCAAATCTTACCAAAATTTCTGCGGTTAAAAAAACACAACGACACTTGTCAGAAACCACACCAGGAGAAAAAAATAATAAATATAATCCCCTTCACCAGGCTGATTCCACTAAAAACTTCCAGCATATTTGCGATCAATTGATCGAGATCCGTAAACATATTCGACTGCACCTTTTTGAAACAAAACTACATTAATTAACAGTCTCCGTGTTTAAACTTTTATTACAATGAATTTAAATACTTATTCTGCAGCCCCTCCAATGCGGCTTTCTCATCCGCAGTGCGCCGGTAAATATAGAGACTGTAAATAACCATAAAGCCCATAAAACCCAACAGAATTAACATGGCTTTGTGCGGATCGTGAATAATGGGTGCTGGGAATTCGCCATACAGTGAGGCCAGATACCACCTCAAAAAAATAACCATTTGAATCAGCAGGAATAACCAGCAAAAATGCACTTCACGGCGTTTGCGCCGCAACCGCAGCAGGGTGAAAATGGCCCAAGGTGGAGATTG
>NZ_JAVAMR010000163.1:0-751 GCF_030731025.1 Microbulbifer sp. 2205BS26-8
TGTACGTTATGTCACCGGCCCAGGCGGTATTCGGTTTCTGGACGTCGAATTTCCGGTCCAGCAGGTTCGGAATGTCGACATGAGGCTGCTCCGCCTTTTTGTACGCATGGGAAGGAACCTGAGTGCTTTCCAGACCCAATAACTTCATCCGGCGGCCTGCGCGGTACCGGCTGAGCGGGGTTCCGCCATGCGTTACTATCTGCGCAATGGAACGGGCCCCCGCTGAGCCGTTACTGGCTTTATGTGCGGCCTTCACCAGCGCCTGTAGCTGCAGCTCTTCTGGCTTCAGATCTGTTGGCCTATCACGCCAAGCCCGGTAGCTGCTGCGGTGAACGTCAAACACCTCGCAGAGGCGTTGGACAGGGTAGCTCTCCTGCAATCGCTCGATTATCGAAAATTGTTCAGCGAGTCCGACATCAAGAGAGCCGTAGCCTTTTTTAGGATTTCTTTCTCCTCTTCGACACGTCTGAGCTTGCGCTCCAGCTCCTGTATACGTTGCTGCTCCGGCGTCAGGGCACTTCCTGCAGGCGTTTTACCGCCTCGCTCTGAGCGGAGTCTCCGCACCCACGACTCCATGGTAGATTTGCTGACTCCCATGGCTTCGCACGCGGCCTTTACCGTGTACCCCTGATCAACAACGAGCTGCGCCGCCTCCAGCTTGAACTCTGGGCTAAATCTTCTTTTTGTGCTGGTCATTTATTCACCTGATCTTCGTTGAGAGTGATAATATCACTCAAAGTCAGGTGGCCAA
>NZ_JAVAMR010000164.1:0-730 GCF_030731025.1 Microbulbifer sp. 2205BS26-8
ATTCCAGGTGCACTGGCACTAGGCCAGAAGATATTTTTGACTGCGAAGTAGGTTTGACAGTCCAGCTAGTACATACAACCGGCTGGTGTTCTTTGCCAACCCACGGTAACGAGTCTTACTGTAACCGAACATGCGTTTGATATAGAAAAACGCATGCTCTATCTTCGCGCGGACGCTTGCCTTGGTCGTTTCAGCTCGCTCAATGTCTGCAAATTTTAGCTGCTTTCGCTTACCGGGCCGCATCGCAATATGCCAATCCAAATTCCTTGAAGAGAGCGCCTTCCGGTTTTCCGAACCTGTGTAACCCGCATCCGCCCAGACACGTTTTTCTTCCTCGTGAAGTAGCTTGTCCGCTACATTCAGATCATGTTCGCTGGCCGGTGTGGTTTCGATACTATGAATCAGGCCGAGCGAAGTAGACCCTGTTGTAGCGGTCACAGATTGAGCGAAGGGCATCGAATTCGGGATCATTCAGGGAGAAGTAGTACCGCTTCTGTTCGTGGGTGAGCTTCGGTGCACCATATAGATCTTGAATCTCAGAATCCAGGGGTATGGCGTGGCGCTTGCTTTTCAGGCTCATTCGGGAATCCAAAACGCCCGATCTTAGCCTAATCGGCTGAAAATCAGCCAATTCAGGGGAAAGTCAGAAAGTAAGGCACTCCTGAAAGCCTTGCCAGGTCTGGGTTTCAAGCCGAAGTGGAAATTGCGGCGGGGATGTCCCTAGTACCCC
>NZ_JAVAMR010000165.1:0-684 GCF_030731025.1 Microbulbifer sp. 2205BS26-8
ATGCTTTAGAATCAGAAGCAACTGGTTGGGTTATTTCAAGAAGCGGTGCTCTTGGGTTGCGAGGCCGAGATTTTAGGGAGTTCAGGCAGACCCATAGGATGTGGACTAGAAAATGGCGAAATGAGGTGTATTAGCTATGCGGATTATTCTAATTTCGTTTCGTATAATTGCATACTTCATTTTGGTCGGTGCAAGCCCTATTTCGTGTGCACAAGTGGAAATGCGCTCCGAGCATGGTGAGTTACAACTTGTTGGAAAATGGAGAAATAGCCAGGGAAGCCTTTTTGGTTCTGGGTGGGATGAGTGCGAATTCTTCGTGGATAATAAATTTAAGTGTTCCAATTATCCTAGTGAAGGTGGGCTTGTTTTACCCTTTGAAGGCGAATGGCGTATTGTTGGAGGAAATCTTCGTTTAATGGTGGATGACAATTTCCCAAAATCTTTTAGGATGCTAAATACAAACAAGGAGACGTTTGAAGTTTATGTTGATAAAGAAAGGCAGATCTATCGTCAAATAGATAGTTTTACACCTTGATGCACAAAAGGGAAGAGCTTTTGACCAGCTTTCAAATACTGAAAAACAAGCCGTATTTGCGCGACTTAGAAAAGATGCTATGAGCTTGAGGGCAGGCCTTAGAAGAAGTGACAGAGCTACTATAGATGCACTCTGTATTAATTGCTCTG
>NZ_JAVAMR010000166.1:0-675 GCF_030731025.1 Microbulbifer sp. 2205BS26-8
CATAACAATCGAATAATATCTTTATATTCCATACTCATCATATTCTAACTCGTACTCATTATCATAAAAATCATCTTTATTATTATCGCGGCAGATATTATCGCAGTCTATTTTATCGCTAACGCAGATATTTTGTACTTTTTGGTTATCGCCAATACAATTATAATAAATTTCTTTGCAGGTTTTCAGGCATCGCTTGGTAGCTTCTCTTTCATGTAGGTCATCAGCCCAGGTTAAAGACGGTTGAGTGATTATTGTCAGTGTTGCTATTAAAGCCAAAAGTGATTTCTTGTTACCCATAGCGTTCTGTTACCCAGCCTTGATTTACTTTCATTTCTAGTCAAACAATAGCGCTTTTATTGCCAGGTGCAAGGATTTAGTGGAGTTATCTATTTTTTATGCGTCAGTCATTTGTATTGTGATCAGGTAAAATATGGCTCCTTAATAAAGCACGCTATCAAAGTCTGTCGGTGCTAATTATTCCAAAGTGATGTGTTGGGTGCAGATTGCCTGGATAAGTTTACTGCTATTACTACCTAGCAGGCTGCTGAAAAACTCGGATTTTGAATTAAAGCATCATCATCTTGAAGTTTTAGAATAAAAAAAACACTTGTTTTGTAGGCTCTGAATTTTCTGATTTTATAAGAGTTAAGGTAAAAATTTCGTTAAAGGGAT
>NZ_JAVAMR010000167.1:0-646 GCF_030731025.1 Microbulbifer sp. 2205BS26-8
GGTGTTCAAAACTCTGTGTCAGCCAAGTAGCCTCATAGGCTGATGTATTTCTCTAATCGCTCCGGGAAGTGGATCGCGAGCTGTGACAACGTCAGGTTCCAGTTTTGAATTGGACGCGACCAGCGCTCGGAGGCTTTCAGTATACCGGCATACAACAGCTTGAGTAAGCTGTTCTCACTGGCGAAGCCGCCCTTGGTCTTGGTCAGCTTCCGGAACTGCCGGTGGACAGCCTCGACAGCGTTGGTAGTGTAAATCGCCTTACGCACGTATTCGGGATATTTGAAGTAGGTGGACAGGGTGGGCCACTTGTTGCGCCATGACTTGATTACCATTGGATATTTGTCGCCCCCCTGACCTCCAACTCGTCCAGGGCGCTCTCGGCGGCATTGAGCGTAGCTGCTTTGTAGACGCACTTGAGGTCGACCATGAAGGCCTTCTGATTCTTCGAGGCCACGTACTTCATCGAGTTACGGATCTGATGGATGATACAGTGCTGGATCTCAGTTTTGGGGTAGAGGCTCTCGATGGCCTCGGGGAAGCCCTGCAGGCCGTCCACACAGGCAATCAGGATGTCTTTAACTCCACGGTTGTAGAGGTCAGTTAGCACGCTCAGCCAGTGGTGTGCGCCTTCCTGCCCGGAGAGGTA
>NZ_JAVAMR010000168.1:0-629 GCF_030731025.1 Microbulbifer sp. 2205BS26-8
GTTGGCCAGGCGTTCAACCGGTAGCAGAATGTAATCATTTGGGGGGATAGACATATTCAGCGCGACGGCATTGTCTGGGGCCGGGCTGCTGGAAACCGGCACGGCATAGACTGAGACTGTCCGCGTTGCCGATGTGGTGTTGGTTATCTTTATTTGCAGGTTTTGCAATATCGTCCCGCTGGGCGAGCTGGGCACCGCGTATAGGGTCGATATTGTGTCTTCCAGCATGATGCTGTTAAAAAACACCGGGTATGTGTTGGTACTCACTGCTGATCCTCCAGCTCTGTTATGCGGCGTTCTAGTTTCTTGATTTGTGTACGCAGTGCTTCTGCGTCGTCACCCCGGGACTCATTGACAAGCTGAATTGCAACAACCCTGACCTGGTGCGGGCTGACTCCATGCACTGTGGTTGAGTTGTCTATCTGAGTGACTTCCTCCACAACCTGGTTAAGATTGATATCAACAGCCGGAGCGCCACCGGACCTGCGCCATAGTTCCTCGAGAAAGCGCGTGGCCTGTTCGTTTTTCAGGAGCGCACGCCAGAAACTACCGTTGAAATAAAGTGCCTGTTCGCTCATGTGTCTTGCGGCTCGATTTCGGCATAAGCGGCGAAGACGGCCCGCTTGACT